>JAKLHU010000505.1 GCA_022709995.1 Verrucomicrobiota bacterium
GAGCGCCTCAGGGCCTGAGGCGCCACCTTGGCGCGCCTGTCCACTAGGACCGCCATTATCAATGGGTGACCGATTACTGATTTTGTTGGTGGTTGATGTGCAAAATGTGGTGACGAGCACTTGTGGTTGCCAACCGGAAGCTCCACGTTACCGGGTGGCGCCCTGTGGGCGTTCAGCGCTCGTGGCGTTGCCAGCCCCGGGTTCTCTCGCCCTACGGGCCTCGGTCGCCCGGGGATATGTTCGTCAAGCTCTCCTGGCTGTGTATTGCTTTTAGGCTGTGCATGATACGGCAGGCTAAAGCCTGTACTACATACGGTGGCAGTCCGGCAGGGAGAAGTCGACGCCCATGGCGCGGGCGACGTGGATGACAAAGCCGCGTTTCCGGACCGGCAGGCCGGACCGTTCGCTCAGGTCGTGCAGGAAGCTGATTTTGTCTTCGCTGGTCAGGGGGGTGAAGGCCGGTCCGCCGAGGGCGGCGGCGATTTCGCGCAGCAGGCCGGGGTTGCGGATGAGGCCGCGGGCCGGGGTGACGCCGTCGACGCCGGTGGTTTCGCCCATGCGGAGCGCGTCCTCGACGGTGAACAGGTCGCCGGCGCCGAACAGGGGGGTGTCGGGGAGCAGGTCGCGGAGGTGGCGCAGGCGTTCCAAGCCATCGGCGACCGGGCGGTACATTTCGCGGACGGTCCGGAAGTGGCAGAAGACCAGGTCGGGGGCGGCGCGGCGGAGGGCGGCGGCGATGGCGGGCAGTTCGGCCGGCGATTCGAAGCCGCAGCGGATTTTGACGCTGATGGCGCGGGCGCCGCAGGTCTGGCGCATGGCGTCGAGGGTTCTGGCGATCCAGTCGGGGTCGCGGAGGCGGTAGCCGCCGGCCTGGTTGCCGACGACGGTCGGGCTGGGGCAGGCGCAGTTCAGGTCGACGGCGATGGCGCCGGCGTCGTGCAGGCGGCGGGCGGCGGCGGCCAGGCGGGCGCTGTCCGTGCCCATGATCTGGGCGATTACGGGTCGGCCGGTCGCCAGGTAGGGGGCAAGCCACGCGGCCAGGCGGGCGCGGCGGGGGACGCCGGTCGAAATGCGCAGAAAAGGCGTATGCCAGGTCAAGACCAGACTGCGGGCGGTCATGACGTCCAGGAAGGAGCCTTCGCTGATGCCTTCCATCGGCCCGGGCAGAAGGCGTCCGGGCAGGGTCTGGCCATCCGGGAGGGGCAGGGGCTGCAGCCAGGCGGAGAGGCCGCGGTCAGTCATCGGCGCCGCCTCGCCGCCAGGCGCCGCGGCGGTGGTTGGGCGGCGGGCGGGTGCGGTCGCCTTTGACGATGATGGCGTCCGGCCGGCAATAGGGGGCGATTTGGCGGCGGAAATCGTCCGAGTAGCGGACGCTCATGTTTTCGGGGCGGGAGAACACCAGGTCGCCATTGGCCGCGACCAGTCCGAGCGACAGCGGCACGGCGCCGCGGTGCTGGCGGCAGGCGTCGTGGATGGCGGTCAGGCCGGCGGCCGTGATGTCGTTTTCATAGATTCTGATATGGACTTCGCGGGTGAGGGTTTCGGCGACCTGGTCGGGGGTGAGGATGGCGCGGGCTTGCAGGCGCATCGTCTCGTCCTGGTCGCGCTGATTCAGTTCGCCTTCCACGAAGACGACCTTGTTGTTGGCGAAGGCGGCCGGGTTCTTGCCGCGGATGTCGTCGTATTCCTTGGGGAAGACCAGGCATTCGATGGTCCCGTCGCGTCCTTCCAGGTTGAGGATGACCCAGGCCTTGCCGTCCTTTTTGGTGACTTTGGGATCGACGCCGTTGATGTAGGCGCCGACGCGGACCATGGTTCCGGCGGGCAGGCCGGGCAGGTCGGCGATGTCGTCCGTCTGGTAGGCGGCGATCGCCTCCCGGTATTCCTCGATCGGGTGTCCGGTCACATAGAAGCCGAGCAGGTCTTTTTCGAAGGCGAGCAGTTCGCGCAGGGGCCATTCCGGAAGGTCGGGGAGGGTCAGTTCCGTGTCCTTCTTGTCGGCGGGCAGGAGGAGGTCAAAGAGCGACCCCTGGCCGCTTTGGCGGTCTTTGCGTGCTTCCTGGGCCCGGTTCATGGCGTCTTCGCAGACGGCCAGGAGTTGCGCGCGGCGGGCGCCGAAGCAGTCCATGGCGCCGGCTTTGATCAGGTTTTCCATCAGTCGTTTGGAGTTTCCCTCGACGCGTTCGCAGAAGTCGAGCAGGTTTTGGAAGGGGCCGTCCTCCTCGCGGGCTTTGACGATGCCGGCGACGGCGGCGCCGCCGATGCCCACGTTGTGCTGCAGCGCGACGCGCGCGCCGTCCACCTGCCGCTGCTCAGCCTGGCCGCGCAGCTGCTGCACCAGCTCG
>JAKLHU010000506.1 GCA_022709995.1 Verrucomicrobiota bacterium
TCCAACGCTGGATCGAAAACCATCTGCCGGTCGAACGGTTCGAACCCGCCACCGGCGCCGTGACCTTCACCCGCTACAGCCGTTTCGACATCAACGCCCAGTCGCGCTACGTCTGGCAAAATGTCCGCGAAGCGCTGACCGAGCCCGGGGAATTCTATTTTGACCAGCAGGAAAAGACGCTCTACTACTATCCGGAAAAAGGCGAAAGCGCGGCCGGGCTGGAGGCATATGTCCCGGTGCTGCCGGTGCTGCTCATGCTGCATGGCGGCCCGGCCGGCGGCCAATCCGTGCAGTGGCTGTCCTTCGAAGGCCTGACCTTTTGCCATGGCGGCGCCGGCCGCCCCGTCACCGGGTTCGACTACGACTTGGGCAACAGCAATCTGCCCGCAGTGCGCAATCCCTTTGTCAAATCATCCTGGGTGCCGGACACCCGCCCCCTGGGGGGCTTTCCCCAGGCTTCCCTGAACCTGCCCGCCGCCATCATGCTCACCGGCGCCGCCCATTGCGCCTTCCGGCAATGCACCATCGAGCATTGCGGCGCCACCGGGCTGATCGTGGCCGGAGGCTGCCGCCAGATCGAATTGTCACGCAACGAGATGAGCGACCTCGGCGGCGGAGCCATCGTCGTCTCCGGCGCCGGCGAGGCCGACGCCGCGCCCAGCCAGCGCACCAGCCATGTCATCATCCGCGACAACCATCTCCACGACGGCGGCAACGTCTTCGCCAGCGCCGTCGGCATCGCGATCGGACACGCCTTCGGCAACCTGGCTGAACACAATCACATCCACGACTTCTACTATTCCGGCATCTCCTGCGGCTGGGTCTGGGGCTACAGCGACAACGTCTGCCGCGAAAACCGCATCGGCTTCAACCTGATCCACGACATCGGCAAGCAGGTCCTCTGCGACATGGGCGGCATCTACCTGCTCGGCATCCAGCCGGGAACGCGCGTCTACAACAACTTCATCGCCAGCGTCCAATGCCGCCACTACGGCGGCTGGGGCATCTACACCGACGAGGGCTCCGCGCACATCGTCATCGAGGAAAACATCTGCACCGACTGTTCCCGCGAGGGCTTTCATCAGCACTATGGCCGCGAGAACATCGTCCGCCACAACGTGTCCGCGTTTCCGGACGACTGCGGCATCGCCATCTCCCGCAGTCACCAGAGCCGCCAGGACGGCTTTGCGTTTCCCGGCCTCTGCCACACCTGCAACTACAACTTCGTGGCCAATGTCATCGTCGTCGAAGGCAAGCCCTTCTTCAAAACCTCGGAATGGTCGACGATAACCGCCGCCGAACTGCTTTCGGAAAGCAATGTCTTTTTCGATGTCAGCGCCCCGGCCGGAGGCCAGCGCCAGACGCCCTTTTTCCAGGCTTGTTTCATCAAAGACGGCGTCGGCGCCTGGCGCGACTTCGACTTTGCCGACTGGCAGGCTCTGGGGCACGACCTCGCCTCGGCCCAGGCCGACCAGGGCTTCGTCAACCTCAAGAAACGCGACTTCCGGCTGAAGAAAAACGCCCTGCTGCGCCAGCGCGGCTTTCCGGACCTGGCCGCCACCATCACCGGCGCCGGAGTGACGGCGCTTCCGGCCGACCAATAACAGCAACACCAAGGAACATCCCATGATTCCCCGATTTGGCGATGGCCGCGACTGGTTTTTCGAAAAGCGCTTCGGCATGTTCGTGCACTGGGGCATTTACGCCGTCGCTGGCTGGCACGAACAGCTGCAATGGCGCGCCTCCATGCCCCAGGCGGAATACGTCAAGCTGGCCGATCAATTCAATCCGACCGGCTTCGACCCGGACGAATGGCTGCGCCTGGCCAAGACCGCCGGCATGGAGTACCTGGTGTTCACGACGAAGCACCACGACGGCTTCTGCATGTGGGACACCGCCGGCACTGACTTCAACGTCATGCGCACGCCCTACGGCCGCGACATCCTCGCCGAGCTGGCCGCGGCCTGCCAGCGCCATGGCATACTCCTCGGCCTCTACTACTCCTGCCCGGACTGGCACCATCCGAACGCTATCAACCTGGGCGGCGACCATCAGCTCGACCACCCCAACCCCGGCGACCAACCCGACCTGATGAAATACCTCGACTATGTCCGCACCCAAATCCGCGAACTGGCCACCAACTACGGCCGCATCGCCGCCTTCTTCTGGGACATCCCGCCCCGCCTCCACGTCCCCGACCTGAACGAAACCCTCCGCGCCCTCCAACCGGGAATCATAATCAACGACCGCGGCTTCGGCCCCGGCGACTACTGCACCCCCGAACGCGACGTCCCGGCCGGACAGGCCTTCAGCAAACCGACCGAAGCCTGCCAGTCCGTCGGCG
>JAKLHU010000507.1 GCA_022709995.1 Verrucomicrobiota bacterium
ACAAAATGATCTTCCCCACCGGCACCAAAGGCGCTTTCGCCAAAACCCGCCTGACCACCATCGATGACGGCCCCGGCGGCGACGTCGATGACTTCTATGAAACACATGGCAAAATGCTGATGAGCGCCCAAAAAGACATGTGGAAATTCCTGGAGAACTGACGCCCCCGCCAGGGTCTTCGCCGCGACGCGGCCACCGAAGATTGTCCTGCCGCACCGCCAGAAGAAGGCATTACCCATTCGGCGTAAGCGGTCAGCCATGGAACACTGAGCACTTGAGAAATCAACGCTTGGGCGCCTCAGGGCCGGAGGCGCCACCTTGGCGCGCCAGACCACTACGGCCGCCAGATGCAATGGCTGACCGATGACCATTCGGCCATGATTTCGCGAAGCGGCGGCTTGCCTTTTTCTTTTTGATAGGCTATACTTCTATCCTTGATATTGTTAGCGTATCTTTTCGCCGTCGCCCGGACTGCCGCCCATTCGCCCCGGCGGCGGATTCCCACCTTCGCCGGCCCGCAACGATAAAAGTTGCCAAAGACGCTGTTGCCACCCTGTCGGAGACCTGCCATGAAATCATGGAAACAAGCTGTTCTCTGCCTTCTGGGGATTGCCGTCACCTTGACCGCCGCCGACCCGCTGCTGGGCGACCTTGGGCTTGACAGCCAGGCAGCCCGCTCGGAAAAAGCCTTTTCCTGTTCGCCGGCGCCGGAGGCCAAGGCCCCGGCCCAGCATTCCTCGGCCGAAGGACTGCCGCCGCTGCCGCTGCCAGTCGTGCCGCTGCGACGGACCGAAAAAAAGAACCCGCCCCGGCCGCCAGTCCTCATTGCCAAGATCGCCACCCAGCGCCAAAGCGACTGGGCCACCAACCCGGCCGACGCCAAAAACCTGCTGAAATGGATGGCCAAAACCCTCAATGTCCATTTCAGTGACATCAACCTGCCGGAAAACCAAATCCCCGGCGATCCTAAGAGCGTGCCGATTCTCTACCGGACCGGCCATGACGCCTTCACCTTCTCGCCGGAATCACGGCAGCGCCTGCGCGCCTACCTGCTGCATGGCGGCACCCTGGTCATGGAAGCCTGCTGCGGACGGGCCGCCTTCGCCGAATCCGCCTTGCGGGAAATGCGCGAGCTGATCCCAGAACGGCCGCCCTACCGCCTCGCCAACGACCACCCGGTCTTCCATTCCTATTTCGATATCAAGGAAATCATCTTCCGGCCAACCGCCCTCCAGGCCGGCGCCCGCAATGGCGACCCGACGGTCATCGGCATCGACATCGGTTGCCGGACCGCCGTCTTCATGTTCCGCTGGGACGTGAGCTGCGGCTGGGACGAACAACACGACAACGAAAACCACCATTGCCTGGGCTATGACATAGAAACCGCCAAACGCCTCGGCGCCAACTTGATGGCCTATATCAGCTCGGAACGCTCCGCCGCCCTCCCCCTCAGCCAGGCCCTCCAGTTCGTCGACGCCGAAAAAGCCAAATCCGGCAAATTCGTCGTCGCCCAGGCCAAATACAACGGCCTCTGGAAATGCCGCGACGCCGGCCTCTCCATGCTCCTCAACAGCTTCCATGAACAAACCAAAACCCCGGTCTGCTTCGAACGCGAGGAAGTCGCCTTGAGCTCAAGTCGGATCTTCGACCTGCCCCTGCTCTATCTGACGGGTCACCAGAACTTCGAACTGACGGCCGCCGAACGCGCCAATCTCGCGCAATATCTTCGCCAAGGCGGCATCGTCTTCGCCGAAAGCTGCTGCGGACGCGAGGGCTTCGAGACCGGCTTCCGGCGCGAACTGGCCGTCCTCCTGCCCGGCGCTCAACTGGAGCGGCTGCCGGCCAATCACCTGATTTACATGTACCCCAACGCCATCAAAGACGTCCAGCCGTCCTCGGCCCTCGCCGAAAAATTGTCTGCCAAGGGCCGGGTCGCCCCGGAGCTGTACGGAATGAACCTTGACGGCCATCTGGCCATCATCTTTTCGCCGCGCGGGCTGGCCTGCGGCTGGGAGCTGGCCCAGTGCCCGTACTGCGGCGGCATCCATGCCAAGGACGCCCTGGCCCTGGGAGTCAACGTGCTCAGCTACTCCCTGCTGCAGTAATCCAGGCCGCGCCCCCATGCCCATGCCATCCCCCGCCGATCCCAATCCGCAATGCTGGTCCTATGATCTCGGCAATGGCTGGACGGCCCTGGCCGGCAAAACCGCCGCCGACTACATGCGGCCGCCCCAACTGGTGGCCTCGTACCTGCCCGTCGACCATCTCCTGCCCCGCATGCGGGTTACCCGCCTGCCCCTGTTCCTCGTCACCGACGACCGCTACGAAGTCATCGGC
>JAKLHU010000508.1 GCA_022709995.1 Verrucomicrobiota bacterium
ACGCTCGAATACTCCGCCTCCCAGTCGCGGATACTCAGGCTGAACCGCGAGGCGGACGCCCCGGGAGCGCCTTTTTACGCCGAGTACGCCGTCCTGGTCGAGGAAGGGAACCTTTTTGCGGGCGTAGTGGGGGTGGAAGTCGAGATTGCCATTGGTCAGGCGTTGGATGAAGTCGCGCTGGAGGATGTGGATGGCCGGGCTGCCGGCGCGGAAGCGGAGGCGCCCGTCGCTGTCTTTCTGCTGCAGCATATGCGGGGGCATGTCGCTGTATTCGACGATGTGGAGGCGGTTGTCAAGATGGCAGAAATGGCCGAGTTTTTCGGCCGGGTCGCGTTTGATCAGGGCTCGGCTGCTCATGTCGGCGCCAGTCAGGTCGTGCAGACCTAGGAACAGCGGGTCGAACTGTTTGACGAGGGGGTTGTCGACCTGCCAATAGGAGATGGTGGTGATGCCGCGGGCGGCCATGTCGTCGAGGGCGCCGGAGTCGCGCAGGGCGGCGAAGCTGCCGCCGTGGCCGTTGGGTGACAGAGCGAGGCTGTCGGGGGCGGCGAGCAGGGCGCGACCCTGGGCGTCAAAGGCGGGAAGCATGCCTTGGACGACCGTGGTGACGTGGGCCGGGTCCAGGCCGAAATAGTCGTTTTGCCGGAAGAAGTCCCTGGTGTCGCGGTCATTGGCGACGCTGGTCATGATGTACCAGGGGATGGTGGTGTGATAGTGGTTCTGGGCCCGGAGAATGCCCTCGGCAAACAATTGGAACAGGGATTTGTTCCGGATCGTGGTGACTTGGTAGGTGCCTTTGGGGCCATCGTAGCCGAGGCGCGTGCCCTGGCCGCCGGCGACCGTGAAGGCGGCCACTCGGCCTTGCCGCAGCAGGCCCTCGCCGTGCCGGATGGCTTGGGCGTGGGTTTGGCGTTCCGCTTCCGAGGCCGGGGTCAGGCTTTGATATGGGGCCGGCTGGAGCTGGTCAAAGGGCAGGGCGACCGCGCCGCCGCTGGCTGCCTGTCGCACCCAGCCGGTCACCCGCGCCCAGTCCACGCCGAGCAGCTGTTCGGCGAAATGGCGTTGTTCGACCGGGGACAGGCGTTCCCAGAACCGGAGCAGGTGCTCCTGGCCATACGGCGCCAGCAGCGACGCCAATTCTTGCTTGCCGGGGGATGTTGTCATGAGTTGTTCACATGATGGCTTGGAGTAATATGATTATAGTGGAAGATGGCAATGGAAACGGGCCGTTGAACTGGCGGGAAGCGGACCGGGATGGGAAGACCGGCGCCGGCGGAAGCATGATGATACCATAACCCGGCATTGGCATTTGTCTAAATCCATACCGGGATTTTGCCGCTGATTTCCGTAATCGGCCAGCCCGTTTCCAGGGTGGAGCGAATACACTGTCGCGTAATCGGTCACCCATTGATAATGGCGGTCCTAGTGGCCAGGCGCGCCAAGTAGGCGCCTCAGGCTCTGAGGCGCTCAAGCGCTCAAGCGTTGACTCCTCTATCGCTCAATTCTCAATCGCTGACCGATTACACTGTCGCCGGCAAAATGGGCGCTTGGCAGTTGCATTTTGGGAAATCGGGAATAAGCTTTCTACTCCGTATTGTCAGGCGCTGCCGGTGGCCGGCAGGAATTTCGGGGAGGCAGGAGACGCTGCCGGCCGGGAGAGTGAGGTTGCCGGGAAAGCGTCTGTTCATCGTGCTTCCGGTTGTGCATGGTTTTCGGCAAAGGTGGTATTTCATGACAGGCTTAGCCGGTTCGATGATTGACGACATGGCCTTTCGGGCGGAGATGAGCAGTCTGGCCGAGCAGGTGAAGGCCTGCCTGGCGGAAGACTTGCAGCAGCATGGCGGCGGCTTGCCGCCGCATCTGCGGCAGGTTTCGGAAAGCTACCTCATCCACACCGGCAAATGTCTGCGGCCGGCTTTGCTGCTGCTTTGCTGCGGCGCGGCCGGCGGCAGCCAGAGAGACGCCGTGCCGGCGGCGGCGGCCGTGGAGATGTTCCATAACTGGACGTTGCTGCATGACGACGTCATTGACCATGACGATCGGCGGCGCGGCCGGCCGACCGGCCATGTGCTGGGCGCGTCTCTTGGCCAACAGGAAATGAAGCTGCCTGCCGCCGCCGCCGCCGCTCGCCCAGCGGGCATCACCGGGCGGGCCGCCCGAGCCACGAGCACGGCCGAGCTTCGCGACGCGGGCCATCGCCAATGGCGTCATCGGCGCCGCGTGGCCGCCCGCCGAGCCTCCGGAGTCCGCCATCTGCAAGCCGCTCGCGCCCGAGGAGCGGCGCGGCTACGAGCTCATGCTGGCGTCGCAGGACCGCGCGCTCTGCCGCTGGCA
>JAKLHU010000509.1 GCA_022709995.1 Verrucomicrobiota bacterium
ATGCCTGTCCTTGAAGAACTCGTTCCACTGCTGTGCGCCATGATCCGCATTGACAGCCGCAACACCCTGCCCCTGGGCGCCCCGGGCGAACGCATCGCCAACGAGGAAAACATGGGGATTTTCGTCGCCGAGCGCCTGGCCGCCCTCGGCTTTGCCGTTGAAAAGCACTACATTGCGCCGCTGCGGCCCAACGTCATGGGCTACCATCACGCCGGCGACAACTGCCCCACCCTCGTTCTCAACGCCCATCTGGACACGGTCGGCTCCGCCGGCATGACCATTCCGCCGCTGGATCCCCAGATCCGCGACCAACGGATTTACGGGCGCGGCACCTGTGACACCAAAGGCAGCCTGGCCGCCATGCTGAAAGCCTGCGAACACATGCTTGCCGACAACCTGCCCCTGAACCTCATCTACCTCGCCACCAGCGCCGAGGAGACCGGCTGCCAAGGCTCGCCCTTCGTCGACCTCAGCCGCTGGCGGGTCGACGGCATCCTGGTCGGCGAGCCGACCATGAACCGCCCCGTCATCGCCCACAAGTGTCATGGCACCCTGGAGCTAATCTGCCGCGGCCGCGCCGCGCACGGCTCGCGCCCGGAACTGGGCGACAACGCCATCTTCAAAATGGGCCGGCTGCTGGCCCACTTGGAAAACACCGTCATCCCGGAACTGGCCACCATCACCTATCCGGGCTTTGTCAACGGCTGCACACTGTCGGTCGGCCTGATCGGGGGCGGCGTCAAACCCAACATCGTCCCCGACGAATGCCGGATCACCTGCGACCTCCGCCTGGTCCCCGGCGCCGGCGAGCCGGAAGACATCTTCCAGCGGCTGGTCGACGGGGCGACCGCCGCCCTCGGCTTCCCGGTCGAATTAGGCCATTGCCATTCGGCCCCGGCCATGCAGACGACGCCGGACCATCCCTTCGCCCTGGCCGTCCAGGCCGGCGTCGCGGCCGCCGGCGTCGACGCCACCCCGCTGACCGTCGCCTACTGCACGGACGGCGGGCAGCTGTCCCGGCAAGGCCACCCCTGCATCGTGCTCGGCCCGGGCGACATCAGCGTTGCCCATGCCGCCGTCGAATACCTCGACATCGCGCAACTGGAGCAGGCCGCCGTCGTCTACGCGTCGATTGGCCGGGCCCTGTCGGCCGCCCGCCGCTGACCGGCCCGCGGCCCGCCGCCGGCCCATTCATCCCCCCAACCCTTCTTCTTCGGATCTTGCCATGTCAACCAGCACTGACCGCATCCGCCTCGGCTTCATCGGCACCGCCAACCAGGGCCTCCTCAACCTGAAGGCCTTTTGGAAATTGGACGGCGACTGCGTCGTCCGGGCGGTTTGCGACGTTGACGGCCGCCACCTGGCCGAAGCCAAGGCCCTGGTCGACGAGCACAACGGCGATTCCTCCTGCCAGGCCTTTCACGATTTCCGCGACCTCAACCGCTGGGACGGCATCGACGCCGTCGTCATCACGACGCCGGACCACTGGCACACGGCCATGGCGATTGACGCCGCCCGGGCCGGCAAGGACATCTACCTGGAAAAGCCCCTGACCCTGTTTGTCCGCGAAGGGCGCCGGCTGTGCCAGGTCATCCAGGAGACGGGGCGCATCCTCCAGACCGGCAGCCAGCAGCGCTCCGCCGCGGAATTCCGCCGCGCCTGCGAGCTGGTCCGCAACGGCTGTTTAGGCAAGATCGACTGGATTGAAGTCCAGATTCCACCGAACAACAAGACCTGCGAGCCGACCTGGTCGCCGGCGCCGGTGCCGCCGGAACTCGACTACAATTTCTGGCTGGGGCCGGCGCCCGTGGCGGAATACCACCCGCAGCGGTGCCATTACCAGTTCCGCTTCATCCGCGACTATTCCGGCGGCCAGGTCACGAACTTCGGCGCCCACCACCTTGACATCGTGCAATGGGCTCTGGGCATGGACGAATCCGGCCCGGTCGAAGTCTGGGGCAACGGCGAGTTTCCCGCCAGCGGGCTGTTCACCACCGCCACGCGCGTCGACTTCGGCCTGCGCTATGCCAACGGCGCCGAAGTGCGCTGCCTCACCGGCGACAGCAAAGTCGTGTTCCACGGCGCCAAAGGCACGCTGGAGGTGAAGCGCGGCAAACTGGTGACCGACCCGGAAAGCCTGGCTGACGCCGAACTGCCGCCAAAGGCCGTGCGCCTTTATCGCAGCGACAACCACCAGGCCGATTTCCTGAACAGCATCCGAACCCGGAAAGACCCGGTCTGCCCAGTCGAGACGGGCCACCGCTCGGCGACCTGCTGCCACCTCGCCAACATCGCCATGCTCCTGCGCCGCCGCCTGCAATGGGACCCGGTC
>JAKLHU010000051.1 GCA_022709995.1 Verrucomicrobiota bacterium
TAATCTCCTTGTGCCTGAATGCTGACTATCCCTCGCCTCGACCCGCCTCGCGGAAAAAACCCAATTCTACAGTAATGTAGCCAGTCAAAGCGGTTTGTAAATACACCATCATGAAAAATCGCGGGCGGGAAAGCAATCCCTCTGTCTTAGGTGGAGTCAGCGTTGTCTCCGGCCGCGGCAGAGCGGCAAAGCCCCAGGCGTCTGCCGGAGCAGATGCCGCGAGCCGGGAAAAGCCCAGTCTCCGCACTCCGGGATAATTCCCCCCTCGGGCCGCCGAGCCGGGGGATCACCGGCGGCGGCAGAGCTCAATTCCGAGGCGCCGTTGCTATGACCCCAGCTTTTGCCGTAAAAGGCGTTGTGTCGATGGTTCGCGAGCACGGGCTGGAAGCCCGTGTCACCTCTCCCGTGCCGCTTCGGCATCATCGTTCCCTCTGGCCGAGCAACCGGACAGTCACCGACGGCTCGTCAACTACCCGAAAGCCAAGGATTACGGCATGGAATCACATCCGCCCGGCCCACACCCGCCGGCCGGCGGTTTCCGACGCTTGCAAACTTACGCGCGCACGTTATAGTTGAATGCTTGCCCTTGGTTATGCTTTTCGATGCCAGCCCCGACCACCGTCAAACTTCTGCCCATGCCAGCACCGCCGTCATTCCGATGCCTCGCCGCCAGCCTTGCCCTGCTCGCCGCCCTCTTCGCCTCCGCCATCCCGGCGGCGGCAAACGAGAACGCACGCCAGCAATGGCTTGACGCCTACCTGCAAATGGAACGCGCCGACCGTTTCGCCAACGACGGCGAGAACACCAGCGCCCTGGCCGATTATCAGGCCGCTCGCCTCCGCCTGGAAAAACTGGCCCGCGATTTCCCGCATTGGAACACCCCGATGATCGCCTACCGGCTGGAATACTGCCGGATGCGACTGGAAAAACTTCTGGGCCAGACGGATGACGCCACCACCAGCCTGAACCGCGACGACCTGCTCAAACTGCTCAAGGAAGAACAAGCCCGCAATCTCCGCCTCAACGCCGAACTCGACCACCGGCGCCAAGAACCGCCAGCCCCAACCCCGGCCCCAACGGCCGCGGAACCGGAACCAAAACCGGCACCACCCCCGGCCCCGGCGACGGCTTCTGACCAGCCGGCCCCGGCGCCGGCGGCGCCTTTGCCGGCCTTGCCCCAGGAAGCCACCGACCACCGCCTCGCCCTCACCGCCGCCCAACTCGACGCCGACCGCCTCGCTCGCGACAACGCCCGCCTGCAAGAAAGCCTCGCCAAGGCCCTCGAACGCGCCCAAACCGCCGAAACCAGCGCAAGCTCGTGGAAAAAAGCCGCCGCGGGCGCGGAAAAAATCCGCCAGAGCCTCGCCGAAATCCTCCTCGAGCGCGACGCTCTCGCCTTGGCCGCCCGCCAGGCCGAACTCGACCGGCTCGACCGCGACAGCAAAATCAACGTCCTGAGCCAACAGCTGGCGGACGCCGAACGCCGGGCCCGAACCCCGTCCAATCACCGGGCGGCCGACCGGGACTTCAATTCGGATGAATGGCGACGGCAGGCGATCGCCCTGGAGCAGAAAATCGCCCCCTTCCTGGCCCGGGAAGAGGAGAACCGAAGCCAGGAACAAGCGCTCAGCCAGCTCAAAACCAAGGCCTGGGCCGTCGAAAACAACGGCGATGCCGCCAGCGCCGCCCGCTATTGGACCCTGCTGGCCGACAAAATGCCGGCCGACCCCATGCCCGCCCTCCGGGCCGCCGTCTGGTACAGCCGCCTGGCCGACGGCGACCACGCCCGCGCCTGGGCAGACCATTTTTTCCAGCGTTCGTTCCCCGATGCCAGCCAGCTTCTCCTGCTGGCCTCCACCATGTTGGAGCAAGGCCAGTGGGAACGGTCCCTGGCCCTGGCCGCCTGGGCCGTGGCCCAGGCCCCGGACAGCGCCGACGCCTGGCACACCCTCGGCGCCGTCTTTGTCGCCGCGGCCCTGCTAACGCCGGGCGAGGCCCAGTTCCGCCACGCCCTTGACCTGAACCCGAAACACGCCCCCAGCCTGGCCGCCCTCGCCGTCCTCCTCGCCGTCGCCAAACCGCCGCGCCTGCAGGAAGCCAAAACCCTCTACCAGCAGGCCATCGCCGCCGGCAGCCCGCCAGAACCGGCCCTGGAAAACATCTTCGCCACGCTTTCCGGAGAGCACTCGCCATGACTTCTCGCCGCCGCCGCACCGCCTCCCTTGCCCTGGCCGCCCTCCTCATGCTGGCGGCCGCCGGACCCGCCGCCGCCGCGCCGGCCGACCCCGGCGCCGCCCGCGCCGAATGGATGACCGGATTCGTCAAACTGGAGGCCGCCGACAAGGCCACCGCCGACAACAACCTGATGGCCGCCCTGCCCCTTTACAAGGAAGCCCTGGACATTTTTGAAGGCGTCCGACGCAAATACCCGCAATGGAACCCGTCCCTGCTGAACTACCGGGTCAACTACTGCCAGCAGAACATTGAAAAGCTGGAAAGCCGAATCCAAAGCGACGCCAGCGCGCTGTCACGAGACGACCTGCTCGCCCTCAGCGACAAGCAGGCCAAAACGCTCCAGGCGCTGCAGGAAGACAACCGCAGCTTGACGGCCAAAGTCGCGGTGCTGTCGGAAAGCATCGAACGGGCCCGCCAGGAAGCCGCCAAGACGGCCGGCCAGGAAACCGCCGCCGCCGAACTGGCCGCCGCCAAAACCGCCCTCGAACAGAAAGTGTCCCTGCTCGAATTGCGCCTGCGCGAAACCCTGGAAGCCAATACGCGCCTCCAGGGCCAGTCGAAATTCCAGGAACAGGCCGCTCGCCTGGCGGCCGAATTGACCCAAGCCCAGGCCCGGAACCAGCAGCTGACCGGCGAAACGACCACGTTGCGCGCCGACCACGACGCCGCGACCGCCAAAATCGCCGAATTGACCCGCCAGCTGGAGTGGCGACAACGCCAGCAAACCGACCAGGAGACCGCCCTCAAGGTCGCACGCGAACTGGCCGCCGCCCGCAAGACCGAAAACGACAACCTGATGACCCGCCTGGCCGCCGCCGAAGGCAAACGCGAACTGGCGGAAAAAAACGCCCGGGACAAGGACCAGGAAGCCCAGAGACTCCTGAACCAGCACAACACTCTGACGGCGGAAGCCGCTGAACTGCGCCGATTCCGCGACCGCGACTCCGAAAATCAAAAAACAATTCTGCAACAGCAGGAGGCGATCGCGGCCCGCAACCGCGAATTGCTGGCGGCGCGCCAGGACGCCGAGACCTTAACCCGGCGTCTGGAAGAACGAAACCAGGATCTGGCCCAGCGCAGCCAGGAACTGGCCGCCGCCCGCCAACAGGCCGATGACGCCATCATCGCCAAATTGACCAGCGCCGAAGCCAAACAGGCCCTGGCGGAAAAAGCCGCCGCCGAACGCGACCAGGACGTCCAACGCCTCCGCTCGCAACTGGAACGCCAAAACACCGAACTGGCGGAACTGCGCCAAGCCCGCGCCGCGACCCCGGCCCAGACCCCGCCGGCGGAAGCAGCGAAGACCGAAACCGCCCGCCGAGACCTCGCGACCCTGCGCGACAACCTCGCCGTCCTGAACGAACGCCTGATAACCAAGGAAACGGAATTGAAACAGCGTGACGACGACCTGGCCAGAACCTCACGGGAACTGGAGCAAACCCGCGCCCAGGCCGTCATCAAGGAAGAGAAAAACCTCGAACTGCTGACCGCGACGGAGCGCCTGAAAACCCGCCTGACCCAGGCGGAAAGCCAAAACCAGCGCCTCGCCGCCCAACTCCAGGAAGCGACTCTCGTCCGCGACAAAACCGTGACCGACGCGCGCTCCCGCCTTGACCAGGCCGCGGCGGCCCAGCAACAGGCCCAACTGGCCACCGCGGCCCTGACCGAGGCCGAACGACGCCTGCACGACCAGACCACCCTGGCCCGCCGCCAGGAAAATCAAATCGCCGACCTGGAAAAAACAGTCCGCGACCAGACGACCCAGCTGACCACGGCCAAGCAGGATGCCGTCCGGGCTCTCGACGAATGGAACCGGAAACTGGAGCTCCAGGCCGCCGAAGTGAAGGACCGCGCCCAGGTTATGGCCAAACTCCAAGTCGAAAACCAGGACTTGCAGACGCGCCTGGCCGACCTGGACCGAATGCAGACGGCCCTCAACGAAAAGCTGGACGCGCAAAACCGCCTGCTGGAACAGCAGCAGAAGACGATCACCGGCCTGACCCAGAACCCCGGCCAGAAATCCCACGTCGACAACCTCCAGAATCTGGCCGACCAGCAAATCGCCTTGCTCAAACAGGAAAAAGCCGATTTGAGCCGCCGCAACCAGGAACTGACCCAGGCCCTGGCAGGGCACCAAACCACGGCCGCCGGCCTCAAAGCCGCCCTCGACGCCGTGCCCGGCCAGGAGCAGCTCGCTGAATTGCAAGCCACGCTCCAGGCCCGCAACGACCAGCTCCAACACCAGGAACAGCTGATCGCCAACTTGAAAAAACCTGGCGACCAGACCGACCAGCTCATCCGCAGCAACCTCGACCTGCAGCAATCCCTGGCCAAAGCCAATCAGGCCGCCGCCGCCGCCGACGACCTGGGCAAAAAACTGCGCCAGCAGGCCGACGGCGCCACCGAACAAAACCGACTGCTGCGAGAGGAAATCGCGCGCCAGAACCAGACCGCCTTGGCCGCCAACGCCGAACAGACCCGCCTGCAAGCCGCCAAACTCGCCGCCGAAACCGAGGCCGCCGAAGCCAAACAACGCCTCCAAGCCGCCCTGGCCGACGCCGCCCGGCAAAACAGCGCCATCGCCGAAGGACGCCAGAACCACCAGGAACAAACCCGCAAACTCGCCGCCACCGAGGACATGGTCGCCACCTTGCAAAAGGAAAACAAATTCCTCGCCGCCAAAACCGAAGCCGTCGACGGCATGGCGAAAACCCTGGCGGAAACCACGGCGGAACTGCAGAAAAACCACGACCTGCTCGCCGAACTGCAAAAGCAGACGGAAACATTGCGGGACAAGAACCTCGACCTCGACCAGCAGGTCAAGGCCAAAGAGGACATCATCGCCCGCCTGCAGTCAGCCCCGCAGACTCCCGACGCCTGGGTGGCGCGACTGCAGGAAATCAATGCCCGCCTCGACAAGGAAACCCAACGCCGAAAAGCTTTGGAAACCGCCTTGGTCGATGTGGAGAACCGCCGGAACGCCGACAGCCCGGCCGCGGTCGCGCCGGCCCGCGCCGCCAGCACCGGCGATGACGCCCAAAGCAGCGAAAACCGCATCCGCTATGAGCAGGAACGCACTGCCATGCTCCGTGGCTTCCTCCGGCAAGGCCTCGACGCGGAACGCCAGCAGAAATTCGAGGCGGCGCAATGGAACTACCAGAAGGTCCTGGAACTGGAGTCAGACAACCATTTCGCCTTGCAGCGCCTGGGCATCATCGCGGCCAACTCCGGCAATGACCAGGACACTCTGCGCTACTTGCAACAGGCTTTCCGGCAAAACCCCGACGACCTCGACACCCTCTTGGCGCTGGGCTTTGCCCAAGTCCGCCAGTCGCAACCCGACGGCGCCGTGTCCAGCCTCGGCCGCGCCGTGTCCCTCCACCCCGACAATGTCAACGCCGCCCGCGCCTATGGCATCGCCCTGCTGACCATGGGCTGGACGCAGGCCGCCGAAATCCAGTTGAAAAAAGCCTACCAGATGAAGCCCGAAGACCCCGAAACCGCCTTCAACCTGGCGGTCTTGCTCGCCACCGCCAATCCGCCGCGCCTGCCGGAAGCCGCCCAGTGGTACCAGACCGCCGTCAAAAATGGCGCCCAGCCCGACCCGGGACTGGATGCGGCCCTGAAGTCGCTCCCCACCCCCTGACAAGGTCCGCCCGAGTGCCGGAAAATCACCTTCCGGAACCCGCCCGGACAGACTGCCGCGCCGGTTTCATTTCACCAGGCTGGCCAGCCAGCCGGCCATCGGCAGGGGGAAGATGAACAGCAGCGCGATGACGAGGGCATAGGCCGGGTAAAAAAACATCGTGCCCTTGAACACCTGGGGCAGATCGGCGTCCTTGCACATGCTGGCGACGACGAAGCTCGACACGCCGATCGGCGGCGTGATCGCCCCCATGGTCGTCACCAGACAGACCAGCTGGCCAAACCAGATCTTGTCATAGCCCAGCTGCTCAACCACTGGCAAAAACAGCGGCAGGGAGATCAGCAGGAAGGCCAAGGCGTCCATCAGGCAGCCGCCAATCAGATAGCAGACCGCCATGAAGACGACAATCACCGTCGGCGGCAACGACGAGTCGGCCGCGGCCTGCGTCAACAGCATCGGCAAACCCGTGAAAACCAGAAATTTGCCGAACACGGTCGCGCCGGTGATGATCAGGAAGACCATGCCCGTGATGTGCAAGGTGGAAATCATGGCCGTCTTGAGCGCGGCCACGCTCAAACGGCGGCGGAGCATGCACCCGGCGATGCCGATGAAGGTGCCGAAGCCGGCCGCCTCGGTCGGGGTGACAATCCCGCTGAACATGGACCCCATGATCACGACAAACAACAGCCCGACTTCCAGGATGCCTGGCACCAGCCGCCATCTCTCCCCCCAGGGCAAAGCCCGGCCGCGCGGCGCCCAGTCCGGTCGGCAGTGGCACAAAACCACGACCGTCAACACAAAGGCCGCCACCAGAAGGACTCCCGGGATGACGCTGCCGGCAAACAGCTTGCCGATGCTGAGACCGGTGTAAAGCCCGTACACGACCAGGACAATGCTGGGCGGGATGACCGCCCCCAGAGTCGAACCAACCGCAATCGAGCCGCATTTCAGCAATGGATGGTAGCCGGCCCGGGTCATCGGCGGCAAAGCCACCGCGCTCATGGTCGCGGCCGTCGCCGTATTCGACCCGCAGATGGAGGAAAAACCAGCGCAGGCCATCAGCGTGGTGATGGCCAGACCACCGCGCCGGCCGCCAAACCAGGCCTCCGCCGCCTTGAACAGCCGGTCGCTGTAGCCGGCATGGAAAATCACCTCGCCCAACAGGACAAACAGCGGAATCACCGTGAAGCCGTAATTGGAGCAGACGGTCCAGACCTCGGCGCCGACAACCCCATTCCAGACTCCCGCCATCGACGCCGGCGGGTTGACCACCAGCAAGCCGACCAGGCCGGTCATCAGCATGGCCAGCCCGGGAGACATGCCCGTAAGCAAAATCATCCCCAGCATGACCGCGATGCCAGCAACTCCAACCACCAGATGCATATCCATGTCTTGCTCCACCGCCTTCACGTCTACGGCCATGACGACAACACGGCCCGCCCGAAACAAAAACAGCGGGCGGCGCCGGTTGACGCGGACGGCCCGATGATGCCCGCCCTCTGGACGGATTTACTCCTCGATCTCCGCCCGGATGCTGCTGACCACGCCTTTGCGGCTGCTGTGCGCGTACGCCTCCGTGTCCGGATCCTTCCGGCACAGCAAAAAAACGAAATCCGTGAAAAAGGCGCAAGCGAGCAGCAGCAGCCCGATCGCCGCGACGTAAATCATATAAGGATACGGCAGTTTGAGGGTTTCCGAGACTTCCCCGGCCGCCAGCAGCCGGCCGGCCCGGTTCCAGAGCTGCACGAAAACCAGCAGCATCAACGCCGCCCCGGCCAGCATATTGAACGCCCCGACCGCCCGGCGCGCCCGCACCGAGTACTGGCGCGTAAACAAGTCCAGTTCGACATGGCCGCGCTTCCGCTGCGTGTCGGCCAGGGCCAGGGCCACCACCAGGGCGCCGATGTAGCTGGACAACTCATAGATCGCGCCCAGCGGCTGGCCGCCGAGACGGAAAAAAACATTGGCGCCCGCCAGCAGGACCATGCTCAACAGCAAAATCCCGGCTATCCACATGCCGGCCAAGCAGCACCACCGCTCCATTCGAACCAGGAACATCATGGCTTCGACCTCCGGAGCGCCGGGTGCGAACGGATGAAGTCAAGGACCTTCTGGCCGTCGACGCCCTTGCTCTTGACGCGCTGGACGTAATCGTCGAACAGCGGCGCAAACAATTTCTGCAGAAGGGCATAGTCTTCCGCGCCCGGCGCCGTCACCGCCACCTGGTGCGTCTCCTTGGCCCAGGCCAGCGCCTCTTCGGCGTGCTGGTCGACGTACTCGCCGGTCCAGGCCGACTGCTCGGCGTACAAGCCATCCAGAACCGCCCGGATGTCTTCCGGCAGCGCGTCGTAACGGGCCTTGTTCATGACCACGGCAAAGCTCGTCACCGGCAGCCGCATCGTCATGACATAGCCGCAGTAGGCCGCATAGTTCATGTCCTTCAACACCTCGGCGGACGACACCAGCCCTTTCACCACCCCCTTCTGCAAGGCGTCCGGGACATCCGACTGCGGCATCGCCACCGGCGCCGCCCCCATCAGGCGCATCGCCTCCAACACGGTCCCCGAGGAACGCAACGCCATGCCCTTCAAGGAGTCCAGCCCCGTCAACGGCTGCGAACTCATCACCACCCCGGGCGGACACGTGAACACCGACAATACCTTCACCTCCGCAAACTCGGCCGGCGCCATCGACGAAATCAGGTCCGACAAAATCACGCCCGCCGTCTTGGCATCCGGGAAAAAATGCGGCAGGTCGACGGCTTCCGAGACCGGAAAGCGGCCGGGCTGATAGCTCATCGCAAAATTGCCGATGTCGGCGGCGCCGGCCACGACGCCGTCGTAGATGTCCTTCGCGCCCAGCAGCGTCCCGCCGGGATACGTCTTGATCTGCACCCGGCCACTTGTCCGCTTCTCAACCTCCGTCTTCCAACGCTCCATCTGTATGCACGGAAACGTCGAATTCGGCGGAAAATTCGCGTAGCTCAAAACAATGACAGGCTCACTCGCCGACTCGCCGCGCGGCCCGCACCCGCCGCCCAGCAGCACCAGAAAACTCAAAAAGACCAGAGACACCCCTGTTGCACAAATTTTCATCAGAACTGCCCTCCTTTTCCTTCCTGACCAACGACCGCCCGCAATCCTCACCGCCGAACCTCGACATGCCAGACCGCAACGGCAACTTAGCCCAAACCCGCCCCGCTGTTTCGGTTGAGTAGAACGGAAACCGGCAAAAAAACGGGCCCCCGGCCGTCCGACATCGCCTTTTTGTTTCGATTAATTGATACAATGTAACACCTTTTCACATGAAGACAAACCGGCAAGGCGTGTTTTTTCCCTGGGTTTTGTCGTGTTCTTGCCGGCCAATTGCG
>JAKLHU010000510.1 GCA_022709995.1 Verrucomicrobiota bacterium
GACGCTTGGGCGCCCCAGGGCCTGGGGCGCCTACTTGGGAGCGCCGAACCGCATTTCCGCGGGATTTGCCAAACTCCGGGCCGGCGATGCCGGCTTCATCCCGGCCGCGGCGCGTCATTCCGCCACGGCCGAGAGGATTTCCGCAATCAGTTTTTCGGCGTCGACCCCTTCGGCATCGGCGCGGAAATTGGTGATGACGCGATGCCTGAGCACCGGCAGCGCCAGGGCCCGGACGTCCTCGCAGGCCACATTGCGCCGGCCCTGCAGCAGCGCCCGCGCCTTGCCAGCCAGAATCATGGCCTGCGAAGCGCGCGAGCCGGCGCCCCATTGCACCAGGTCGTTGACTTTCGCCGCCGCCAGCGCGGTGCCCGGCCGCGTCGCCGCGCACAGGCGGACGGCATAGGACACCACGTTGTCCGACACCGGCACTTCCCGCACCAGGCGCTGCAGGGCGATGATCTCCCGCCCGTCCAAAACCGGCAGCAGCGACACCTGCTCGGGCGACGTCGTCTCCCGCACCATGCGCTCCTCGTCCGCCAGCGGCAGATAGTCCATCACGATGTTCATCAGAAAACGGTCGAGCTGTGCTTCCGGCAGCGGATACGTACCCTCAAGTTCAATGGGATTCTGGGTGGCCAGCACGAAAAACGGCTGTTCGAGGGGATAGGTGACGCCGCCCACGGTGACATGGCCTTCGCCCATCGCCTCCAGCAGCGCGGCTTGGGTTTTCGGGGGCGTGCGGTTGATTTCATCCGCCAGGACGAGATTGGCAAACACCGGCCCGGGAATGAACCGGAACGTCTTCTCGGCCCGGCCGGCCGTCTCGTCCATGACTTCGCTGCCGAAAATATCGGCTGGCATCAGGTCCGGGGTGAACTGAATGCGCTTGAAGGTCAGCGAAAACAGACGGGCGATGCTTTTGACCAGCAGCGTCTTGCCCAGGCCAGGAACGCCGGTCAGAAGGGCATGGCCGCCGGCCAGCAGCGTCACCGCGATCTGCTCAATGACGGCCTCCTGGCCAATGATTACCCGTCCCAACTCCTGGCGCAGACGCGCCATCGCCGCCGCCGCGCCCGCGCCGGCCTTGTTCACAGTCGTTTCTGTCATGATCCCTCACTTCAACAATTCGCAACGGCCAGAATGGAAAAAATGGCTTGATGCGTTATAATCGCCTCATGTCTATTCAGCAAAAGGCAAATATAATCACCGGAGATTGACAATGCGAGTCATCGAGCCACACATTCACATGATTGCCAGGACCACGGCCGATTACGAGCGCATGGCCCTGATGCACACCGCCGCCTGCTGCGAGCCGGCGTTCTGGGCCGGCTACGACCGGACCTCCGCCCAGGCCTTCTACGATTATTTCACCCACCTGACGACCTTCGAGCCGAAACGGGCCGCCCAGTACCTTATCAAGCATTTCTGCCACCTCTGCATCAACCCCAAGGAAGCCGAAGACCTCGCCCTCGCCCGCGAAGTGATCTCCTTCATCCCGGAATTCCTGGGCCGCGACAACGCCATCGGCATCGGCGAAATCGGCACCAACAAAAACACCCGCAACGAAATGACCATTTTTGAAGAGCAGATCGACCTGGCCGTCCGGCTTGACCAGATCGTCTGGATCCACACGCCGCACCTGCATGACAAACTGAAAGGAACCAGGATGATGCTCGACGCCCTCAAAAACCGGCGCGGCCTCAACCCCGAAAAAATCTGCTTCGACCATGCCGAAGAGCACACGGTCGGGCTGATTCGGGACCAGGGCTTCTGGGCCGCCATGACCATCTACCCGGTCACCAAGAATTCGCCGGCGCGCGTCGTCGACACCCTGGAAATCCACGGCCTCGACCACATCATGGTCGACGCCTCCGGCGACTGGGGGCCGTCCGACCCGGCCACCCTCCATAACGCCATCTTTGAAATGCGCAAGCGCGGCTACGACGACAGAACGGTGGAGCAGGTCTTCTTCCACAATCCGAAACAATTCCTGTCCCAGTCGCCAAAATTCTCCTGCTGAAAAGACGCCGCCGGCGCGGCCGGCCCCTATCGCCGTGACGTCCTGCCCGGCAACACGTTCTGACTTCAGCCGAAAACGGCCTGATTCTCGCCGTCGCCGCCGTCGCCGCCGCCGCCATCGCCCTTCCCTCCCTACCCAAGGTTTCGACATTGATTCCAACTGGAGGTCCGATCATGATCAGCAACCACGTGTTTCGCCTCGCCGTCTTCGGTCAGCTGTGCGCGGGCGCCGCGTTCCTGAACGCCGCCCCGGCGCCGGCCAGCGCCTTGGTGGAGTGCCGCCAGGCAGAGTGCATGGACGGCAAGGTCACG
>JAKLHU010000511.1 GCA_022709995.1 Verrucomicrobiota bacterium
CGGAAACTATACGGAATAGGACTTTTTCTTGTTTTTGCCTTTCACTTTTCCTTTTCACATTTCACAATGGTTAGATTAAACTTTAAACAGCTTTCCCGTGGCCTGCGCCAGGACCTGGCCCTGGGCGTCGCAGATGCGGCTCTCGGCAAGGACGACGCGGCCGCGCTCTTCCAGCACTTTTCCCGAAGCCCGATACGGGGCTCCGGTCATTGCCGGTTTTTTGAACCTGACGGTGATCTCGGCGGTGACGCACTTGCAGCCGGCGGCGCCGGCGGCCTTGACCAACGCTTCGTCGAGGACCGTGGCCAGCAGCCCTCCGTGCACCGTGTTCTGCCAACCCTGCAAGCGGGCGGGGAACACGACGCCGGCTTCGCTTTCGCCATTTTGCCGATTTTCGGAAAATTCGAGCTGCAGCCCTGACGCATTTTTTTTGCCGCAAACGAAACAGTTCTGATCGTCGCAGAAATCCATCATGTTCTGTTTATACAACAAATCGGCCTTTATTTAAAGAAGCAAAAGGGTCTTCGCTTTACAAAAGCCTACGTTTTTCATAGAATGAAATGCAAATCCCGCATGAGGTGAAGACATGGCAAAAAGAATGATCGATCAATTCATGAAAATGGTGCAGATCGGCAGCGAATCGGGGAACGAGGCCGAATTCATCGAATACCTGATGGAGGAATTTTCCAGGATCGGCGCCGATGCCCGCAAGGATGCCTACGGCAACCTGGTGGCCCGCTGGCCGGGCAAGAACTCCACGGCCGCGCCCATCCTGCTGGCCTGCCACGCCGACACGGTCAAGCCGGGGCGGGGGATCGAGCCGGTGCTCGAGGGCGAAGTCATCACGTCACGGGGCGAGACCATCCTGGGCGCCGACGACAAGGCGGGCATCGCCGAAATGCTCGAAGCCCTGCGCACCGCCAAGGTCAGGCCGCCGGTGGAGGTGGCCATCAGCCGCCAGGAGGAAGTGGGGCTGCATGGCGTCAAGAACATGGATTTCCGCCTGCTGCACGCCAGGCGCGGTTTTCTGCTGGACAACGACACGCTCGATACCATCGTCATCGGCGGCCCATCCTATTTTGCCATCGACGTGGATGTCAAGGGCCGCTCGGCCCATGCCGGCATGGAGCCCGAAAAGGGGATCAACGCCATCGCGGCAGCGGCCAAGGCCATTGCGGCCTTGAGGCTGGGCCGGCTCGACCACGAAACCACGGCCAACGTCGGCGTGATCAGCGGCGGGATCATCCGCAACGGCGTTCCCGCTGCGGCGAGTTTTTTGGCCGAGTGCCGCAGCCTGACGCACAAGAAGGCCCTGGCCCTGGCCAACGAGATGGAGCGGATCATCAAGCGGGAGGTGAAGGCGGCGGGAGCCAGCGTGGTCATCAAGACCGACAACCTCTGCAAGGCGGTGCAGATCGCCCCAGACGCCTGGACCGTGGTCACCGCCCAAAAAGCCCTGAAAACGGTCGGCATCAAGGCCAGGACCACGTTCATCACCGGCTTCACCGACGCCTCCATCTACAACAACCATGGCATCGAAATGGCGGTGGTCGGCATCGGGGCCCGCAACGAGCATTCCACGGAAGAGCATATCCATATCGCCGACATGGAGAAAGCGCTGGCCATGCTGATCGAAATTCTGAGGCTTTCGGCCGCTTGAGGCGCGAAACCTGCTGTCGGCACGAAAAAATTCCCCTGGCGCCGGCTTGACAGGCCGGTGAAAATTCGCTACCATCGGTGCTATGTTCGATTTCACCAACCGCAAGAAAGCGGCGATCCTGTTCTCGGGCGGGCCGGCGCCGTCGGCCAACGCCGTCATCTCCTCGGTGGCCCTCAATTTCCTCAACGCCAAGGTGCCCATCATCGGCATTTTTTACGGTTTCGAGTTCCTGGAGGATTACGACAAGAAGAACCGCTACTGCCTGTCGCCCAGCGTCCATTACCAGGTGCTCGACACCAGCATCTCGCGCATCCGCAACCGCCGCGGCGTGTTCCTGAAGACATCGCGGGCCAATCCCGGCCGCCTGATCCAATCGCCGCAGGACCTGGAAGATCCCGAAAAGAACAAAAGGCTGCTGCATATCCTCGAGGCGCTCGACAGCCTGGATGTCGGCTGCCTGATCACCATCGGCGGCGACGACACGCTGAAAACGGCCAACTTTTTGTACCGGCTCGGCCTGCCGGTGATCCACATTCCCAAGACCATCGACAACGATTACTTCGGCATCGCCTGGACCTTCGGCTACTGGAGCAGCGTCCAGGCCAGCCTGCGGTACCAGATCGAGCGATTCTCGTTCTGGAGCACGTCAGCCGCGTTGTCGAAGGTCGGC
>JAKLHU010000512.1 GCA_022709995.1 Verrucomicrobiota bacterium
CCATCGCCGATGTCATCCGTGAACGCGTCAAAGTCGAACGGACCGTGGCCGAAGAACAGGAACGCATCAAGGACACCGTCGAATTCGCCGGCGCCGAACGCCGGAAAAAAGTCGAAGTGACGAAGGCGGAGCAGGAAGCCGAACAGGCCCTGGTCATCGAAATCAAAGCCGCCGAAGCCAAGGAAAAAGCCGCCCATAGCCTGTACCAGCAGCAAGTGACCATGGCCGACGCGGTGAAGGCCGTCGCCGAACGCGAAGCCGAAGCCGTCCGCCTCCGCGCCGACAAGGAAGCCCAGGCCATGAAGATTCTCGCGGAAGCCACCATCGCCGAAGAATCGGCCCCGGGCCTGGCCGCCGTCAAGGTCCGCGAAGCCGATGCCAACGCCATTGAACTGCAAGGCAAGGCCGAAGCCAGCGCCCTCCTGGTCAAGGCCGAAGCCGAAGCCAAAGGCATCGACCAAAAAGCCGGAGCCATGAAAAAACTGGACGCCGTCGGCAAAGACCACGAGGAATTCAAACTGCGCCTGGCCAAGGACGAACGCGTCCAGCTGGCCGCCATCGACGTCGACCGCCAGGTGGCCGAAGCGCAGGCCAAAGTCCTCGCCGAAGCCATGAAAACCGCCAAAATCGACATCGTCGGCGGCGACGGACAGTTCCTGGAAAAATTCTTCCGTTCCATCAGCCTGGCCAAATCCGTGGACGGCCTGGTCGACCGCAGCGCCGAGGCGCGCAAACTGGTGGCGGGAGAAAACAACAACCTGGTCAGCCGCCTGGCCGACGCGATCGCCGCCACCGGCTTGAAAGGCGACGACCTGAAGGACTTGAGCGTGGCGGCTCTGCTCAGCCGCCTGGCCGCCGCCGGCAAGGGCGAAACCGTCGTCAACGAAGTGAAGAAAATCATCGGTGGCTGACAAGACCCGCCGACGCCACCCCACTGCGAGGCGAAGCAAGGGCGGACGCGGCACGGGCCTCAACCCGGCAATCCAAAAACGAAAAAGACAATTAGTTGCCGCAACGCAAATAATGACAATGAAACGCGGATGCCGGCGGGAAACCCGCATCACTTCCAACATATTATGTCCGCTCGGGATCCGCTCCGACGACAAACAGTCCGCTGGTCCATTCCGCGATCGTCCGGCGGGATATTTCCCGGGCGCCGAGGCTCTGAAAGCGTTCAAGCACCTCCTGGTACTGCTCGTTCAAGATCCCGGAAAGGATCAGATGCCCTCCCGCGCCGCTTCGGTCCACCAGCTTGATGACGTCCTCGGCCAGGGCGACCAGGACGACCGCAAGAATGTTGGCGGCCACCAGCCGGGCCGGCCGGGGCGGCGTGTATTCGCCCAGGGCGCCATGCTCAAGCACGACGTCATGAACTCCGGCCCGGGCCAGATTCTCCCTGGCCGTGTCCACCGCCTGCGGATCATTGTCAAACGCAACGACAGGCGCATAGCCCAATAGCCGCGCCCCGAGCGACAGAATGCCCGAACCGCAGCCGGCATCCAGAAAAGACACCGGCCCCTGCGAACGCTCCAGGTCGTCAATGAACTGCAGGCACGCCTTGGTCGTGCCGTGATACCCCGTGCCAAAGCACATCCCGGGATCAAGAGACAAGATGACATCGCCGGCCTGGGCTTCGTAGGCCTCCCAGCTGGGCTTGACCACCAGGCGTTCAGACGCACGGAAGGTATGAAAGTACTTCTTCCAACTTTCCGCCCAGTCCTCCTGCTGCATCGTCTGACACGCTAACGCCGGCTTTCCCTGCAGAAGGTCGTCCCAGCCGGCCAAAGCGTCTTCCGCCGCCTGGCGCAGGGCCTCGGCGTTTTCCGGACCGTCCGCAATCAGGTAAGTCGCCCCCAGACCGGTAGCGCGGCTGGTGTACGACGACGGCGTCAGCCCGACCGCGGCCAGGGCCTCCTCTATGATCGGCACATCAACCCCCGGACTGGTGATGACGACAACGTGCAATAGCTTCATGGCCTTATTCATGGAACATCCCGCCGATAAATTTAAAGAATGAGTATGGCGCCGTTTTTTGACAAAGTCCCCGGGCGCGGCCAAAACAACCTACAGGGCGCGGCTCTTCAACCGCACACCCCCTCCGGCGCCGGCCAGACCGCCCCGCCCAAAAGCTGCCGCTGACGCCTGCCAATCACCGGCCATACGGCGAAAGCCGGCGCAGCTCCTTGATGATCGGCGGCGTCGCCGCAATGATCGCATCAGGGATCTTCAATCGGAATTCGCGCCGGAGCAGGATGGCCTGGTCCATGATGCTCCGATCCAGCTCCACCATGGGCCACTCGTTCAAGAAGGCCTCCACCTGCTTGGTCTCC
>JAKLHU010000513.1 GCA_022709995.1 Verrucomicrobiota bacterium
CGACGAAGTTCGGGTTGAGGGTGTATTTGAGCTGAGCCTGGGAATAGACGTATGGCTGCGGCAGGACGCGGCGGTGGCGCGGCGCCTCGTCATTCTGCGCTCGGGCGGCGCCAAGGCAAAGGAGAAGAAGACCCGGCAGGAGGCGGCGGAGAAAAGCGTTCATGGCAGTTCCTGGGAGTGGACGGCGGACGTTTGTGGACAATAATGGACGGTAGTGGACGGTGGACGGTGGACAGCGGACGTTATACGTCTTCACCGTCCTCTACGTCCTATTTCACCGTCCTCTATATCCTCGTCGGTTCCGTAATAGTTTTGTTTGCGGGCGGTTGGCGGTGGACGTCCGTGAACGGGTTGGGGCTTTTTACGTTACCGAGTGGCCAAGAGGTCATGGACCGGGTCGGTCTGCAGTCGCCAGAGGTGGTTTCCCGCCTGCCACTGCAGTTCGAAGGGGCGGTCTTCCGGGTCGGCGGGCCGGAAGCGCCGGTTTTCAAACACGATTCTGGGCGGTTCGGTGATTTTCGCGTCAACCGCAAAGGCCCACAGGGTGACCGTTTCATTCAGGCCGGGGAAATCGTTGTATTCCAGTTCCCAGTCCAGGAAGGAGGCGGCGATTTGCGCCGGCTTGTGCTTGGGGACGGCGGAGAAGGTCACCCGGGCGACCGACAGCATTTGTCCGTCCGGCCAGGTCAGGCAGGCCGTCGAGCAACGGTCATCCAGCTGTTGTTCGGACCATGCCGCGGTTGGCGTGACAATCCGGAGGCGATCGGCGAAGCGGGTCCAGGACAAGGACAGGGACGGCATTCTCCTGAGCACGATCAGGTTGCCGTGATGCTCCAGGCTGCAGGTCGTTCCGGTGATGGGCGGTCTGACCTTGGCGGAGAGCCCCCGGTCGATGTCATAGTCCTTGGTGTGGTTGGGATGGGCGTAGGTCTTGCCGTCCTCCTCGCTGGTCCATTGCAGGAAGCCCCAGTCGCCGTCATCATGGAGAAAGGCGACCGGGAAGCATTGCCAGGGGAGGTAAGGGGTTTTTTCCATGACCGGGAAATGGCTCATGGCGCCGATGCGGAAAGTTTTTTTGATGAAGGCATGGGCGGTGGTTCCGTTGTAGCAGGGGACGGCGATGCTCGCCGGTGGCGTTGCCGGCGTTGGCGCCGGCGGCGGCGCCAGCTGGTGCCAGTCCAGGCGGTGCAGGAGCTGTCCCAGGGGCGGGAGGTTGTTGAGGGGAACCTTCTCTCCCGGCGTCCAGTCGCGGATGAGGCTGCGGAAAGAGTGGGTTTGCGGGGTGGCTTCGAAGGCGTACGAGCGCAGTGCCGGCACGCGCGGCTTGCCGCCGTAGAGGTCGTCGATGGCCAACAGCTGGTGCAGCGCCTGCAGGTAGAGCGCCCGGACGTCGGCGGGGAGTTTCCGGGTCAGCAGGAGGAAGAGGGACAATTCGAAACAGCAGACTTTGGAATACGAGTCGCTCATGTGCTCGCCCCAGCCCCAATGGCGGTCGACCCAGTAGGCGCCGGCGTCGGCCAGACTGGCCAGCAGTTGTTTTTCCTGGTCAGGCGTGCCGTAGTCCTCGTTGAGAATCCAGGCGAAGAGCAGGTCGCCCATGTAGCTGTTGGGGTAGTAGTAGGCGGTGCCGTCGGCCTTGCGCCGGAAATAGTGGAGGACTTCCGCGAGGATCTCGTCCAGCAAGGCCCGGGAATCCGGCGCCAGCTGGTCGGCGTAGAGTTTTTGCAGGGGGATGAGTCCCAGGCAGATGAAGAAGGGGGCGTTGGCATCGGGGCGGTCCTGGTCCTCCAGGAACCACTTGATTTGTCCGCGGCGAGCCGGGTCGGTGAACTGGCATAGCCTGATGTTTTGCAGGATGCGGGCCGTCTCGACTTCCGCCAGCTGGCCGGTCTGGGCCGCGTAGATCAGAAACCCGGCGTTGTCCGGGAGGGGGTGGATGTCCTTGCGGCCGAAGCAGTCCAGGGAATGGCCCCAGCGGTCGGGGGCGATCCGGTACAATCCCGTCTGCTCATCCCATCTGTTCTCAAAGTCCAGCATGAATTCTACCTTCTGATATGCGGTTGGTGTGGCGAACCGAGCCCGGACCCGGCAGCCGGTCCGGGCCTGGCGTCTGGCCAGGATGGCGCCCATGGATAGTGCAAACGTAAGCGGTCAGCCATTGATCACTGAGCGACAGAGGAGTCAACGCCCGGGCGCCCCAGGGCCGGAGGCGCCACTTTGGCGCACCAAGCCATTACGGCCGCCAGATGCCATGGCTCCTATGTTACATGGCCGGATAACCGGGGGATGGGGAGCAGGCTAAAGCCTGAACTACATACGCCGCCGC
>JAKLHU010000514.1 GCA_022709995.1 Verrucomicrobiota bacterium
GACCAGGCGGCCAATACCTGCCGCTACAACTTTCTCCTCAATGAAGAAGCCGGCGTGCTTGACGACCTGATTGTCTACCGCTTGGCGGAGGATGAATTCTTCCTGGTCGTCAATGCCGGCCCACGCGTGCATGACGCCGCCTGGATTCAGGCGCGGCTGTCGCCGCCGACGTCGTTTGACGACGAGTCGGATGCGACCGCCAAGCTTGATTTGCAGGGGCCGCTGTCCGCGGTCGTGCTGGCCCAGCTGGGGCTTCCGGTTGACCGCCAGCCGGCCTATTATCGTTTTTTGACGACGACCTTGTGGGGACTGCCCTTGCTGATCAGCCGCACCGGCTATACCGGCGAACGGGGCTTTGAGCTGTATTTCCCGGCGGGCGCCGCCGGCCAAGTCTGGGACGCCATTTTGGCGGCGCCGGGAGTCAAACCGGCCGGCCTGGGCGCCCGCGACACCCTGCGCCTGGAAATGGGCTACCCGCTTTATGGCCATGAAATGGATGAGACGACCACGCCGGTGGAAGCCGGCTTCGGCGCCATGCTGAAGCTGGAGAAGCCGCGCCAGTTTGTCGGTTCCGGAGTTTTGCGCGACCCGGTCCGCGGCCGTCCGCGGCGGCGTTTGCTGGGTTTTCGGCTGGACAGCCGCCGGGCCGCGCGGCATGGCGCGGCCATTCTGGTCGACGGGCGCCCGGTCGGCGCCGTCACTTCCGGCGCCGTGGCGCCGAGCCTGGACATTGCCGTCGCCATGGGCTATGTCGACGCCGGTCTCGACTTGAAGCCGGGGGACGTGGTCGGCCTCGACGCCGGCAAGACGGTCCTGCCCGCCACGGTCGCCAGCCTGCCATTCTACACCGCCGGCACGGCCCGCGTCTGAACCCAGGCCGCCGGCCAGGACGCATAAAACACCGTAGGTCGCGGCCGCCGGCCCGCGTAGCCCTTTCCGTGCCCGGCCCCTGGCATTGCACAGCGCGACGTTCAAACCTTGTTTTCGGCACCGGCAGACGCTGATGCGCGTGCGACGGCCGCGACCTCTTTAGCCTGCTCCCCATTCCCCGGTTATCCCGCCATGTAACATAGGAGCTATTGATAACTGAGCTGATGAGGTGTCAACGTTTGGGTGCATCGGGGCCTGAGGCGCCGCCTTGGCGCGCCAGGCCATTGCCGCCGCCAGATGCAATGGCTGACCGATTACCGGCGGGCGCCGGGAAATGGCCATTCCGGAAATGCAAAACGGCAAACCCATGTTACATTTATCGAGTGAGTGCCGGCTATGCCGGCCGGAGCAGGGGAGAGAGGCGACGGCCGGCCAGGGATGCCGCCCGGCTCGGGACGATGCCGGCCGGTTGCCGCGCCCCAGGGGGATGCCGTACCATTTGGTTTTTTGAAAACGAAGGAGAGTCGGAGCCATGAAGTACTACGCGGAATCGCATGAGTGGGTCGAGATTGTTGACGGCATCGCCACGGTCGGCATCTCGGAATTCGCGGCCGAGGAGCTTGGCGATTTGACGTATGTGGAGATGCCGGCGGTCGGCGCGGTCTTCGCGGCCGGCGCGGTTTTCGGCTCCGTCGAATCGGTCAAGGCGGCTTCCGACATCTATGCGCCGCTGGCCGGCAAAGTCTGCGAAGTCAACGACGCGCTGACCACGGCGCCGGAATTGCTCAATGACGCGGCCGAGGGAGATGGCTGGATCTGCCGGTTCAGCGATGTCGACCAAAGCGGCCTGAGCCGGCTGATGAGCCGGGAGGATTACCTCAAATCCATAGGGAAGTGACGTATGCCATTCATTGCCAATACCGAGGCCGAGCGCCAGGAAATGCTGGCGGCAATCGGCTGTTCCGACTTGGAACAGCTGTGGGAAAAAGCCTCCGTGCCAAGGCCGACGTGCGATTTCGCCATGCTGCCGGAAGGACGGTCCGAATTTGAAGTCGCCCGGCATCTGACCCATTTGGCCGGGAAAAATGCGACCGACCTGGTCTGCTTTCTGGGCATGGGCTATTACGATCACTTCATCCCGGCGGCCGTCGGGGAAATCCTCGGCCGCTCCGGTTTCTACACGGCGTACACGCCTTATCAGGCCGAGGCCTCCCAGGGCACGCTGCAAGCCATTTTCGAATGGCAGTCGGCCATCTGCCGGCTGACCGGCATGAGCGTCGCCAATGCGTCGCTGTATGACGGTGGCACGGCCGTGTTCGAAGCCATGGCCATGGCCATGCGCGCCACCCGCCGCCGTCATGTCGTCATCGCCGCCGGGCTGTCGCCGATTTTCCGCGAAATGCTGAAATGCTACAGCGCCAACCAGGACTGCGTGATCACCGACATT
>JAKLHU010000515.1 GCA_022709995.1 Verrucomicrobiota bacterium
CGCCGCCCACCCAAGGAGCCTGTAACCTGCAAATTGTCCCAGCGGAGCGCCGGGTTGTACACTGACCGATTACACAATTTTTGACTTTTTTTTATCTTCCCACCCTTGACAATCCCGCCTTTGAATCTATATTCATGTCGTGAATTATAATTCAAGAACATCGTTTGTTTTCACCTCGGGGGCTGGTCATGAGCGGAGCACCGGACGACTTGAATGACGGCTTGTCGCGCAAGGAACGCGAACGCAGCCAACACCGCCGGGACATCCTGGCCGCCGGCGAAAAAATTTTCGCCCAGAAGGGCTATTTCAACGCCACCATTGAGGAAATCGCCCGCGAAGCCGAGTTCTCCGTCGGCACCATCTACAATTTTTTCAGCAACAAGGAGACGTTGTACCAGGAGATCATCCGTTCGATCGTCGAAACCAGCTATGATGATTTCCGGCGTGAAATCGTTCCGGAGCCGGATCCCGTCCAGGCGATTCGGCTTTTAGTCCGGCTGCGGATCCGGCAATTTGAGCAGCACCAGGGCTTGTTTCACGTCATCGTGGAGAATATGCCGACCGGCCGCTTCAATCCGGCGCTGATCATGCCCCCGGAATGTCTCCAGTACCACGAACGCTACTTCGAAGAACTCTGCGCCATCTGCGCCCGCGGCCGCGCCCGCGGCATTTTCAGCGACGAGGAGCCGCTGACCCTGGCCCTGGCCCTGGAAGGGCTGCTCAACACCTTCGCCGCCTACTGGTTCAAACAGCGTTCAGGAAGCGTCACCACCCCGCAAATCACGATTCTGGACCGAATGGCTTTCCGCGCCCTGGGCTGCGAAGGCCACCACCCATAAACCCCGCCCCATCATGCTTACACCATGCACCATCATGTATAACGCACGCACGACCATGCCAAAGAAAAAAGGATCATCCATGCCACGCCGGAACGGACTTCAGCAATGGCCATTCCTGTTCTGCCTACCTCTCCTCACCCTCGCCGCGCTGGCGGGCGGGTGCCGTAAGCAAGCCCAGGCCGGCCCGCCCCCGCCACCACCGGAGGTAGCCTTTCTGGAAATCAAACCCGAAGCCGTCATCCTCAAAAAGGAACTCCCCGGCCGGACCACCCCTTACCTGGTGGCGGAAATCCGTCCCCAGGCCAGCGGCATCATCCGCCAGCGCCTGTTCACGGAAGGCAGCGACGTGAAAGCCGGCGACGTGCTCTATGAAATCGACCCCGAGACCTACAACGCCGCCCGCGACAACGCCGAGGCCGCCGTCCAGGCCGCCAAGGCCGACCAGGCCACCTCCGTCGCCGCCCTCAAGCAGGCGGAGGCCGCCCTGGTCGCCGCCCACGCGGCCGAAAACCGGGCCGAAGCCAACGCCGAACCCCTGCGCCTGCGCGCCCGGCGCTACTACGAACTGCTCGCCAGCAAGGCCGTCAGCCAGCAGGATTACGACGACATCGCCTCGGCCCTCAAGCAGTCGGAAGCCGGCATTGAGAGCGCCAAGGCCGCCGTCGTGAGCGCGGAAGCCGACATTCTGCGCGCCCAGGCCGCCATCCTGGCCGCGGATGCCGCCGTCGCCTATGCCGAAGCCGGCTTGAAGTCCGCCGTCATCAACTTGTCCTATACCAAGATCGCGGCGCCCATTTCCGGCCGCATCGGCCGCTCGGCCGTCACCACCGGCGCCCTGGTCACCGCCCACCAGCCCGTCCCCCTGGCCACCATCCAGCAGCTCGACCCGATCTATGTCGATGTGCCCCAGGCCACCGCCGAACTCCTGCAGCTGCAACGCCGGCTGACCGACGGCCGCCTGACCCACAATGGCAGCTCGACGGGAGCGGCGGCGCTTCTCCTGGAAGACAACACCGCCTATCCCGAGCCCGGAACATTGCAGTTCCGCGACGTCACCGTCGACCCCAGCACCGGCTCCTTCTTCCTCCGCCTGGTCTTCCCCAACCCGAAGTCTACTCTGCTGCCGGGAATGTTCGTCCGCGGCGTCATCGACGAAGGCGTCAATGAACAGGCCATTCTCGTTCCCCAGCAAGCCGTCAGCCGCAACAGCAAAGGCGAAACGACCGTCCTCCTGGTCAATGCCGACAATACGGTCCGCCCGCAGCCGGTTCGCGTCGACCGGGCCGTCGGCAACCGCTGGATGATCAGCGCCGGCCTGACGCCGGGCGACCGCGTCATCGTCGAGGGGTCGCTGCGCGTGCGTCCGGGCATGGTCGTCAACGCCGTGCCGTTCGTCGACGACCGGGCGGGCGGCGCCGGACCCGGCAACCCCTCCCCGAGCCCGGCGCCGGCGAACTGACGGAGGCACGAG
>JAKLHU010000516.1 GCA_022709995.1 Verrucomicrobiota bacterium
CGATAGAAGGTGCTTGGGTGTGGGCCGGCGGGTTGGGGGTGCCGCCACCGGGAGAACTGGGGTTTCGGGCCGGCCGGTGGTTCAGACCAGGTCCCATCGGCGCCGCAGCCACCATTCCAGGCAGAAGAGCGTCATCAGGACGGCCAAGCCGAGCCAATGGTTCCAGAGCGGCTTTTCGCTGACGGTTTCCAGTTGGCGCGCTTCCGGCCGCAGGGCGGCCAGGAGTTTGTCACGTTCGCGCCAGGAGGCGTATTGGCCGCCGGTGACTTCCGCCAGCTGGCGCAGGAACGGCCGGTTGATGGTCACGCCGGTGCGTTCATGCTCCGGGAAGCGGACGAGCAGGACGGTCGCGGCCTGCCGGGCGCCGTCGGGAGTAATCACTTCCACCTGGTAAGGGCCGGTTTCATCGGGAACAAAGTCGCAGCGGAACCCGTCCTGGGGGCGGTTCAGGCCGACTTCCGCTTCCAGCCGGGCCGGCAGCATGGGCAGAGCGTAATTTTTGCCCGAGGGCGCTTGCAGGCGGCAGGTCAGACCGCCGGCGGCGGTGGCTTTGCCGCCCACGGCGCCAATGACGATTTGTTCTCGAAGGTCGACTTCCGGGGCAGCGAGCAGCACTTGCAGCAGCTCCTCGTTGCCGCCGTCTTCCTGGCTTGGACTGAGCCAGTGCAGAAGCTGGGTCACGAACCGGCCATAGAAGCCCTTGCCGGTTTCATCCGAGTTGCTGCCCATCTGCCAGCGCCATAAGGACTCGCTCAGGACCATGGCGACGCGGCCTTGGCCATAGCGGCGGCCGACCAGGACCGGACTGCCGTCCGTCGCGGATAGATACGTGGTGGCAAAGTCGCCGGTCTGGACCGGTCCCCAGATGCTCAACAGGGGCGGCAGGCGGATTTCCTCGGCCAGGCCGGTGAACACCGGCAGATTGCGTCCGGCTGGCGTGAAGTCGACGCTGAAGCGGCCCTCGCGCATGGCGGCGCCCGGCTCGGACCGGACCGGGAGCAGCTGGCGGATGGGTTCGTTGGCGGCCAAGCCTTCAGCCCCATAGGCGGTCCGGGCGCCGAGGAGGAGCAGCCCGCCGCCTTTTTCCACGAATTGTTGGATTTCCGTGGCGTCGGCCGGGCTGAAGGCGCTGCCGGGCAGATCGCCGAGGATGACGGCTTTGAACTGGCGCAAATGCTCGGCGTTGAGCGGCGGCAGGGCGCCGCCGCCCAGGCCGCCGCCGGCCTGTTCGTCAAAATTGATGAAGGCGCCGTCGCCGGCCCGGACAAAGGCGTTGAGCTGCAAGTTCTTTTCCGCCAGCAGGCTGCGCTTGAGGAATTTGAATTCCCAGCGCGGCGTCCCTTCCAGATACAGGATGCGCTGCTTGGCGTCGGTGACTTCGATGATCAGTTCTCGGCGGTTGTTGGCGTTGTCACTGTCGAGTTCGGGACTGATGCGGATTTCGTAGAGCTGGCTGCCGATGTCGACCGGTTCCAGGCTGAACGAGATTTTCAGGAAGGATTCCCTTTCGGCGAAGGCTGCCGATTCCGTGCTGATGACCTTGTTGTTTTGGCGGAGCTGGACGGGGAAGGTCTGGGCGGCGCTGCCGGAGCGGCGTTGGATGGAGGCGGCGATCGTGGTTTTCCAGCCGACGATGACGCGTTTCGGGTAAGCCAGATCGGCGACGGCGAAGTCCAGGGCGGCTTGGCGGTCCGGGGCGCCGGGGTCTTCCAGTTCCGGAATCAGAGCCGGGGCGGGCAGGGCGAGGGCATCCAGACTTTGGCCGGATTGGTCGAGGCCGTCGCTCAGGACGATCACGGCGGCGAGGTTTTCGGCCCGCAGGCGCGAAGCTGTTTTCAGCAGGGCCGACGTCAGCAGGGATTTGGGGGCGGTGAAGGCCATGTTGTCGGGATTGGCGTTTTCCTCCAGTTCGGCGCCCATGCCGAAATAGAGGACCCGGCAGTCTTTGGTGGCCCGGCGGAACGCCGACGAGCGGATGAAGTCGAGGGCGCGTTGGGCGCGGGTCTGGCTGGCTTCCAGGGGGTTGTCTTCCATGCTGGCGGAGAGGTCGGCCAGGACGGCGACCACGGCCGGTTCGGTTTCGGTTCGGACGATTCGCGAAGCGGCCAGGGTCATGATCCAGACGATGAGCAGAAAAGCGGCCAAGCGGAGGCTCCAGAGCAGCAGCCGCTCCCGGGGTTTCAGGGCGCAGGACCGGTAGGTGCGCCAAGCCAGCCAGGCAAAGACAACGCCGCAGCCCGTCACCAGCCACCAGGGCAGGACCGGCTCAAGCAGGATGACTGCCGATGGAATCATG
>JAKLHU010000517.1 GCA_022709995.1 Verrucomicrobiota bacterium
AACAACTTAACGCTTATGGGTTGGAAGCCCGTGTCACCTCTCACGGGCCGCTTCGGCGTCCGGCGCCGGCGTCACGTCACTCACTTGCCGCGGGCATAGAACAGGCGGAAGCCGCCTTTGGGGACCTTGAAGCTGAACTCGGCCGGCGCCGGGACAACTTCGCCCGTCTGCAGGTCAAGGACGGTCTCCAGACTCGCCCAGGGGAATACGAACGTCGTGCTTTCCTCGGCTTTGTAGTAGTTCCCGACCAGCAGGAGCATCTGCTTGTCCTGGCCGATTCCGGAATAGAACATCTGGGCATTGCTGCCAGACGGCTCCAGAACCTTGCCGTCCATGATCAGGTCTTCATACGGCCGCAACATGGCCAGGGCCCGGGCGTGATAGTAAAAGTCATGCGGGCTGTCCGTGAAGTCGCCATAGCAGTAATAGGTCACGCCGTCGGCGCCGTTGAGCAACGTTTCCAGTACCATCATCTCGACCTTGTAGGGCTCGAACTCGCCATACGTCCCCGTGCTCAGCCAGGGAATCTGCTTGCGGGACTTCAGCATCTGGTAATTGCCCCGGATACGATGATGGACGTCGACCGCCCGGCCGGCCACATACAGGCTCGGCATGGCCATGTTGATGTACTGCGGATAAATCCGCTGGAAGAATTCTCCGCTGCGGACGGCATCGCGGTTGTAGTCGCCCTGGGCCGGCACGGGCAGGCCGATTTCGGCGGCGGCGCGGCGGACGGCCGCATCGAGGTCGCGCATCTGCTCGACGCGGCAGTCCAAGAGGAATTCCTCCAGGGATTTGCCGCTTTTCTGGAGGGCCTCCTGGCAGCGCCGGCACTGCGCGGCGGACTGCTGCGCCTGGCCCCAGCACTCGATGTCGTAAAAGACATAGTCCGGGACGCCCATTTTGACGCAGCGCGCCACGCGTTCCATTTCCTTGTCATAGAACTTCCCGCGGTAGCTCGGGCAGAGCATGCGGTGGCTCTTGCCGGGAATGTCGCAAAAAAGCTCGCTGCCTTCCTTGTGCCCGCGCATCATCTCATGGAAAGCGGAGTCATTCATGATGATCTTATAGCCGCGCTGGCGGGCGGCGTCGACAAACGCGCGCTGCTCCTGGTAGTCGTCGACCTTCCAGAAGCGCGGGAAGGCGGACACGGTGTTGAAACCGAGCTTATCCCACCGTTCCAGAAAATCCGGCCAGGCCATGGCATTGCCGACCGACATCCAGGACAAGCTGACGTGCAGGCGTTGGAACCGCGGAATCGGCGGCAGGCTGACAATCTGCAGCGGCAGCCGGCTCCGAGACTGGTCCTCGCCACCGCTCCGGCCCATGCTGAAGGCCGGCAATTCGCCGCGGCAATCCGGCGACACCGCCAAAAAAAGGCTCGGCAGCGTCAAGTTCTTGTTCTTCAAGGTAATCGGCAGCACAAAGCGCTGGTAATCATGACCATCGATGACGACTTTCTCGCCCGCCAGCTCCGGACTGCGGACCGACACCCCGGGCGGCAAATCAAGAACCAGCGACGCTTCCTGGCCGACGGCCGTCCCGACACGCAAGTCGAGAAGCGTAAAATTCTGCGGCGCCGGCAAATCGCGGATGATGTCGAGGGTTCCCAGCCGGGTCCGGACCAGCAGCCCCTCCAGGGGGATTTCCTCGCCGGGTGACTGGTACGCGGCATTGAAATCGGGGCCGGTCGCCGTCGCTTCCAGGACCGCCAGCTCATCGGTGAAGATGCTGCCGCTGGCGCCGGTGATCTTCAGGAGCAGGTAGCGGGCCTCGGCCTGGATGCCAATCGCAAACGGATACATCCGCGTCGAATACATGTTGCCCTGCTCTTCGACGTAATAGTTGTTGACAAAATCGCTCTGGTCGCGTTCGCCGGGCGCGAGCTTCTGCAGGCTCCGGGCCAGGTGATACGCCTGGCCGTCCCGCGAGACGTACGCCGCCAGACTGCGCGGAAACTGAAAATTGCCGACCGTGCCGCCCAAGCAGCGGATCACCAGCCGGTCAAGCTTTTCAAGTTTCCCCATGTCGAGCTTCAGGAACGCCTCGCCATTGCCGGAGTACCAGCCCACGGCCTGGCTGTCAAACCAGACCTTGTCATCGCTGCGCCGCGTCAGCTTGCCGTCGGTCAAGTCCAGGCCATCGTTCTCATCCGTGGTCAGGCGATAGTCCGGCGGTGGAACCAGCTGGAGTTTCTTGCCCAAGGCCAAGTTGTTGCCCTGAGTCAAGTCGAACCAGAGCTGGCGGTCCTTGCGCGTCTGCAGATTCCCGGCTTCAATCAAGGCCGCGGGA
>JAKLHU010000518.1 GCA_022709995.1 Verrucomicrobiota bacterium
GGTGGCGTCACCGAGAAGCGAGGGAAAAGCCATGTTCAGCTTAAAGAAGTCGTGTCGTTGTTTTGGCATCAGTCTTGGTATAACCGTCCTGACGGCGGCCAGCGGTTGTACCAATCTGGGGGCTACGGAGCCGGTTTTGGGCAGTGGCGGGTATTCCGTGGCTCCGGTGGTGTCGCCGCGGTCGGCGGGGTCGGAAACCATCATTGTCCAGAAGGGCGATGACCTGCGTCTGGCGCGGGAAGTCGCCGGCTTGCGGGCTGACTTGCGGACTTTGCAGGAGGACCAGAAGCAGCTTTTCGCACGCATTGAGAGCTTGGAATTGGCCAACCAGGCCAAGGACATGCAGGTCAAGGAACTGCAGAATCTGCTTTCCGCCATGGACGGGCGTTTTGGCGAGGTCGACAAGGAATGGCGGGAACGGATGGACCGCTTGCGGACCACCATGGAGCAGGAGCGCGTCCAGCGCCGTCAGGAGCTGGAGAACGTCACCAATGTCATGGCTTCGGAAATCAGCAAGGTCGCGGCCGACAAGACGCCGCCGGCCCCGGCTCCCGCTCCGGCCGGGGGCACCTACAAGGAGATTGTGGTCCAGCGCGGCGACACTCTCAGCGGCATCGCGACGGCGGCGGGCCTCAGCGTGGCGGCGCTGAAGCAGTTCAACGGTCTCAAGAGCGACACCATCCGCCTGGGCGACCGATTGAAAATCCCGATTCGCGAATGAGCGGTTTGCCGCGGACGACGGGGATGGCGCCGGTCATGGCCGGCGGCAAGGTGATTGGGTTGTGCAAACGAAGGAAATGACATGGACAGAGAAGAGCTCAAGAAGGAGATCATAGCGCTGCTGTGCCGGAACGCCCGCATGTCCGACAAGGAGATTGCGGACCGGCTCGGCAGTGCTGCCCGCACGGTCGCCGGTCTGATTCGGGAACTGGAGCGGGACGGGGTGATCATGGGCTATTCGGCGATTGTCAACGACCCGTCGGCCAATGGCGAGGTGCGGGCGATCATTGAAGTCGAAGTGCGCCCGGAACGCGACACCGGATTTGACAATGTGGCGGAACGACTGGGGAAATTTCCCGAAGTGCAATCGGTGTATCTCGTGTCCGGGCGGTATGACATCCGCCTGGAAGTCGCGGGGCGTTCTCTGCAGGAGATCGCGTCGTTCGTGGCCGGCAAGCTGGCCCCGCAAGACGGCGTGAAGTCGACCGCGACGTATTTTTTGCTGAAAAAATACAAGGAAGCTGGCGTGCAGTTCAGCAAGGATGAAAAATATGAGCGACTCAAGATCGTGCCCTGATTCTTGGGTGGCGCGGCATGTGGCCGGCCTCCCTCGCAGTGGCATCCGGGATTTCTTTGAACTCGTCAATACGATGGATGAGGTGATTTCGCTGGGGATCGGCGAACCGGACTTTGTGACGCCCTGGCATATCCGCGAAGCGGCGATTTACGCCTTGAACCGCGGCTACACCAGCTACACGTCCAATCTCGGCGATCTCCGGCTGCGCAAGGCGATCTGCGCGTATGCGAAGGCGAATTTCGGCGTGTCGTACCGACCGGAGCAGGAGTGCATCGTCACGGTCGGGGTGAGCGAGGGTCTGGACATCTTGCTGCGGGCGGTGTTGAATCCCGGCGACGAGGTGTTGTACCATGAGCCGTGCTACGTGTCCTACGCCCCGATGATCAGGATGGCGCATGCCGTGCCGGTGCCGGTCCGGACCGAAGCCCGGAACGACTTTGTCGTCGACGTGGCCGACCTGGAAGCCAAGCTGACCCCGCGGACGCGGGTGCTGTTGTTGAATTATCCGAACAATCCGACTGGGGCCGGTTTGGACTGGGCGGCCAAGAAGAGCCTGGCGGCCTTTGCCCGCCGGCATCACCTCCTCGTCATCAGCGACGAAATATACGAGGAGCTCAACTACGACGTGCGCACGCCGAGTCTTGCCTGTCTGCCGGGGATGCGGGGGCGGACGGTGCTGCTGAACGGCATGAGCAAGGCCTTTGCCATGACCGGATTTCGCCTTGGCTACGCCTGCGGGCCGGCCGCGATCATTGAGGCGATGATGAAGGTGCACCAGTATTCCATGCTGTGTGCGTCGAGCATTGCGCAGGCGGCGGCGTTGGAAGCTTTGCAGAATGGCGCCGGACCGCGGGAGGACATGCGCCGCGAATATGAGCAGCGCCGCAATGTCATTGTCAAGCGGCTCAACGAGATGGGACTGCCCTGTTTCATGCCGCGCGGGGCTTTTTACGCGTTTCCCAGCATTGCCTCGCCCG
>JAKLHU010000519.1 GCA_022709995.1 Verrucomicrobiota bacterium
GTGGTCGACTGATGCCATTCGCCGCACTGCCGGGCCGCCATCGCAATGGCCGCTTCGGGGCACTGGTCGGCGCAGACGCCACAGCCTTCGCAGGCGCCGGGTTGGAGATCCGGCCGGCCGCTCGACGACCGCCGAATGGCCTGGAAACGGCATACCGCTTCGCAACGCCCGCAACCGATGCACCGGGAAGCGTCGAGGACGGGCGCCGCCCCGGACACGAACGGATGTGTCTTCCGCACTTCGGGCTGCAACAGGAGATGCAGGTCGGCGGCGTCGACATCGCAGTCAACCAGGACACAAGGCGTCATCAGTCTGGCCAACGCTGCAGTCAGGCTCGTTTTGCCGGCTCCGCCCTTGCCGCTGATCACCAGAATCTCCTTCATGACGCGGATCTCCTTCCCGCCCGCAGGCCAGGCAACGTTTGGGCCAGGAGCGCCCGGAAGGGATCCTTCAGGCCAGGACAAGCATCCAGCAAACCGCCGCCCGCCGAGCAGGTCTCCGCAATCTGCCGGGAAAGCGGTATTTCCATCAGCACGGGCAGTCCGGCTTCCTGGCAATAATCGTGAATCAGGGTGACCCCGGCTTCGGCGCGGTTGACGATGACCCCGCAAGGCAACTTGAGTTCGGCCAGAGTCGCCACCGCCAGCCGCAGGTCATGCAGCCCGAAAGGCGTCGGCTCGGTCACCAGAACCACGACGTCGCAGTCGCGAACGGCCGTCACTATCGGGCAAGCCGTGCCGGGGGGACAGTCAAGCAGAACCAGGCCGGCCGCCGGCAGGTGCGTTTTCAGGCGCCGGATCAGCGGCGGCGCCATGGCATGGCCGATCTTCATGACGCCGGAAATCAGCTCGAAGCCCTCGGCATGCCGGAATTCCAGGCGGCCAATCGGATACGGAATCTCCCGCAACACTCCATGCGGGCAGGCCAGAATGCAACCGCCACAGGAATGACACATCTCGGGAAACACCATCACCTTCCGGCCAAACCCGGCCAGGGCCTTGAAACGGCACGAACGGACGCAAGCGCCGCAGCCATCGCAACCGACGCCCGCAAACTCCGGAACCAAGACATCGACGACCTCGGTCCGCCATGATTCCGCCGCGGTGAAAAGATGGCAGTTGGGCTCTTCCACGTCGCAGTCAAGCAGCAGACAGGGTGATTCCGCCGCCGCCGCCAACGCCAGGCTGACGGTCGTCTTGCCAGTCCCGCCCTTGCCCGATGCCACCGCAATCTTCATGCCCAATGCCCTTCCACATCGGCACTGCCGGCTTCCTGCAACTTGCCGTCCTGGAACAATTGCAGCGCTTCCCGGCCGTTGATCGCCTTCGTCAAATATACCTTGACCCCGGCTTCCTGCAGGACCCGGAAGGCCTTCGGACCGCAATGACCGGTGATGACCGCGTCCGCGCCTTGTTCAACCACCGTCATCGCGGCTTGAATGCCCGCCCCCTGCGGCGCGTCCAGGCTCTGCTGGTTGTCAACGACGCGGACCGCCTGCGTCGACGAATCCCACAACAGAAATTTGGCGGCCCGGCCAAAGCGGGCGTCCAACACCACATCCAGCGAATCGCCATGACTTGTCAAGGCTATTTTCATTCCTGCCTCCATGAACGGCCTCGGTTCCGACAACGCTGCTGACGCCGGTGACCGCAACCCGGCATGAGATGACACTCCAGCAGATGCCGACCGGACTGCCAGCCGGCCAGCACTGCGCCCCATTCCCCGGCGGCAAATGAATGCAGCCCCAATCCCTGCTGCGCGACCAGGCTGGCCGTCTCGTTGGCGATCGCCCCGCACAGCAAAACCTGCACCCCGAGCGATGACAAGGCCTCGATCTTGGCCTCCGGCGTGGCCGGCAGCGAAACCTCTCTCTGGCCGCGAACCACCCCGCGACAGCAGTCAACCACAACCGCCATTTCAGCCGCCTCAAACAAGGGCGATATGCGCCCGCTCTCCCGCAAAATCGTGATGGCTATCCGCATGGTGCACGCCTTCCTGTTTTGCTATCAAATGAGCAGGAAGCGTGCCAGGCCAAAGCGATGATCTCAACAAACTGCCATGGAAGAAGATGCGGCCTTTCCGGCGGAACCGCATAGTAGCGAAAATGCCAGCAAACGTGCCAGAAGTATAGCACTTATGACAGTCTCGGGGGCCGTTTCCGTAACCGGTCACCCATTGATAATGGCGGTCCTAGTGGCCTGGCGCGCCAAGTAGGCGCCTCAGGCCCTGAGGCGCCCAAGCGTTGACTCCTCTAGCGCTCAATTCTCAAT
>JAKLHU010000052.1 GCA_022709995.1 Verrucomicrobiota bacterium
CCACCGTCCGCATCGGCGACTTCGACCCGTCTTCCGGCATCGTGACTTTCCTCACCCCCGCCGAACACCCGGCCGGCGCCTTCCACCGCCAGACCTACGTCCTCTGGAACATCCGCGCCGGCCTGACCGAACCCGGACAGTGGATGCACGACCGCGTCCGCCAGAAAATCGTCTATCGGCCGTGGCCGGATGAGGACCCCGAGCGCCTGGCGGCTCAAATCGCCCAGCCGGAAAGCCTCTTCCGCCTCCTTCCCGGCGCCGACCGGGTAACCCTCCGCGACCTCGCCCTCGCCATGACCAACGCGCCAGCCGGCAACGCCGGCCTGCGCGCCGTCAACCCGCCAGGCGCAGTCGACGCCCGCGCTTGCGCCAGCCTGACCCTGAAGCGACTGCACATCACCCATGCCGCCGACCAGGGCATCCGGACCCTCCAATGCCCCGGCCTGACCGTCGCCAACTGCCGAATCAACGCCTGCGGGGCCGGCGGCATCACCACCCTCGAATCCATGCCCGCCGACATCCGCGGCAACATCGTCACCGATATCGGCCGCAGCTGCTTCTCCGCCGTCGCCATCACCGGCGGCGGCAAGTCCGAACTCTGCTTTGTGGCCGACGGCGAAGTCCCGGAATCCGGCGCCGTCCGCATAGAAGACAATCGCATCGACGGCTCGCCCTACTGCGGCATCGTCTGCAATGGCGGACCGCACGTCATCCGCGGCAACCGCATCACCAACGTCATGCACATGCTCCATGACGGCGCCGCCATCTACGCCTCCCGCGCCGACCACACCGTCATCGCCAACAATGTCATCCATGACCTCGCCAGCGACACCGGCCAGAAACACGCCCTCTACCTGGATGAATTCAGCCACCATGCCGTCCTCGACGGCAACCTCGTCCTCGGCTGCTCCTCGCCCGCCCACTTCCACCGGGCCTGGCGATGCACCATCAGCAACAATCATTTCATCCATGCCGACAAACTGACCATCCAGGCCAATCACTGCCTGGAACTGACCCTGGCCGGCAATCTCATCGCCTCCCGACAGGCCATCCGCCTGCACAGCAATGCCCCGCATGGCCTGATCCTGAAAGACGACAACCGCCTCTTCAGCGCCGTCGACGACGTCAGCTACCAAAACGACCACGCCTGCAAGCCGCAGTTCTTCTATGAAGACGGCCACGTGGCCATGTTCAACCAGCCGGCCGGCAGCAACCCCGCCCTGGCCTGGCGACGCCTGGCCATCCTGGGCGACAGCATCACCCAGGCCGGCTTCTTCGCCGCCGAACTGATGCTCCACCTGGCCTGCCGCTTCCCCGACCGCGACCTCACCATCCTCAACGCCGGCATCGCCGGCAACTCCGCCGCCGCCGGCCGCGAACGCCTCGATGCCGACCTGCTCCCCATGCGCCCCGACGCCGCCTTGGTCTGCTTCGGCATGAATGACATCAACCGCGACCACTACCTTACCCCTGCCCCAAGCCCCGAACAGCGCCTCGCCATCGCCAGAGAACAGGAAAATTTCGCCCGCAACCTGCGCGGGATCGTCGACTGGCTGCGCCGGCACGGCATCACCCCCGTGCTGCTGTCGCCGCCGGCCTTTGACGAATACAGCCGGCGCGACGTCCCCAACGCCCCTTTCGCCAACTCCTTCGGGCTGGCCAAAATCCGCGATCTCGTCGACGAACTGGCCCGGGAATGCGACCTGCTTTTCGCCGACCCGCACCTGGCCCTGTCGCGCCTCTACCACCGCCATCCGGAACTGGCCGTCGCCGGCGACCGCATCCATCCGGACGAGCGCGGCCACCGGGTGATGGCGGCCGCCATCGCGGCCGCCCTGTTCCCGGAACCGCCAGAGCCGCGCGGCGGCCTGCCGTTTCCGGAAGACGACATCGCCCGCGCCATCGACCCCTACAGCAGCCTCGCGGCCCTGCGCCGGACCGGCGCCGCCGCCCAGGACGCCATTGACACCACGCCGCTGCGCCTGGCCGCCGAAACCTGGCGCGCCGCCGAAGTCATGACGCGACGCCATCGCCAGGCGGAACTGATCCTGGCCAGACGCCAAAACGGCGCCGCCAGCAACCAGGACAATGCCATTGACGACTTCCTGGCCGGCGTCGCCCCCCGCCATCTGCCCTACTACGCCGCCCTCATGGCCGACTTCCGCGCCAACCGCGACCGCCGCGACGACATCTTCCAAGCCGCCGAAAACGCCCGCCAGAACTTTTTCCGCGGCCGCCGCCAACTCCGGCCTTGAGCCTGCGCGACCTCACCGGCCGCGCCGCGCCGACTCCAGGGCGTCCTCCAGGTCCGACTCCGTAAATCGCTCGGCCAGACGCCGCGACAACACGCCCGCCGGCGTGTAGAACCAAAACTGCGGCAGGGTCTGCAAGTCATAGTGCCGGATGTTCGGGTCGTCCGGCTTCGGCTCGACCTTGACCTGATGGTAGATGGCTCGGCCACGACTGTCATCGCACAGACGCCGGACATAATTTCCCTGCCGCTCGCTGGCGGCGCTGCCGGGCTGATGGAAATGGACGACAAGGGCTTGACCGGCCTTCAGCGCCGTCGACACCTCGAAATGGCCGTTTTTGCCGCCCGGGCCTGGCGCCGGATTCAAAGCAGCCTCGCGGCGAAGCATGAAATCCCGCATGTCAAACACGGCCTCCAGCCGCGCCAGTTTCCAATCCGGGAGCTGAAGCCGCCGGCCGGCGGCTTCAAGGTCGAAGTCGCCATCCTTGAAACCATGCAAGACGCCAGCCTGTTTCTGGCGGCTGTTCTTGGCATAGGCGAAGGAAACGCGCACCGGCCGGTCCAGCCGCAGGCGTTCAACCAGGGCAATGTCATGCTGGCCGGGCGCGCCCTCCCGCCATTCCTGAAACGCCAGGCGCTTCTTGTCAAAGCCGCAAAAGATCCCGGCCAGCTCCCGGCCGTCAACCACCAGGACATCCGCCGCCACCGGCAGCGCCAGACACAAAAATAACAGCGCCAATCCCAAACCAGCCTTGTACATAATCATCCCTGCAATACGTTAATGCCTTCCCCCGGAAGTCAAACTCAAGGCCTTTCTGGTGACGCCATCGCGCCCACCCTCAACCGGAACCTCGTCAGCCATGCGTAAAAAAAGTCTCCTGGCCCTGGCCCTCGTCCAGCTGGCGGCGGCCGTCGGACTGGCCGTGACAACAGCTATAATGTACCACCAAACCAGCACCATGCTTACCGAACCGGAGCTGAAAGCCCTGGCCGGAACCATGTCCGGATACGCCGACACCATGACCGCCTACCGCCAACTCTACAGCGCTATGAACCAAGCGGTGCCGCAGTACCTCGAAACCACCCAGGACCTCGAAAAATTCTTCCTGACCCTGCATCCCCTGGCCAACACGCTGCATGACCTGAGCCAGCGCGGCATCTCGCTCCTGGGACGCCAATTCTGGCCGCTGGGCGCCCTGCGGGAGCCGGCCGCCCAATTGAGCAACATGCTGCCGGACATGGCCGCGACCTGCGCCGTCACCGCCCAAACCCTGAGTCAATACGACGACCGCACCCACCAGCAGACACTCGCCGCCATCGACGCCACCATCGACAGCCTCCGCCAAGCCAGCAAAACCCTGGACCAGCATGCCGCCAAACGCAAGTCCGTCCCCCAGCTCATGGCGCTCACGGGATTGCTCATGGCAATCGCCATCGGCGCCAGCAGCATCAGTCAAATCGCCGTCCTCCGACAGCCGCGATAAACCGCCAACGCCACCGTGACCATCCTTGCCCAACGACCGGCCAGACGCAAACTGGAGCGACTGGCCGGCGACGCACCCCCACGGCGCCGTCCGCTGTCCATCGTCTATTAAAGTTCACTTTCGTCCATTAATATCCACTTCCGCCCACTCGCGTCCATTCAACCGCCAGCAACGCCTTTTCCCCATCGACACCACGACGCAATTGCGACTTCACTACTGGCAGAATCGCCAAATCGCAATATGATATTATAGAGATGAATTCCACACCGGCACACAAGCGTTTTCCAAACTGGAAAAGGACATGAAGATTCTTATCACCGGCGGCAAGGGCATGCTGGGAAAAACCCTGCAGCGCGAGCTGGCGGGACATGACCTGGTCATCGCCGACCTGCCCGAAGTCGACATTCTCCAGGCGGCCGCCTTCAACCAACTCGTCGGCGACAGCCGCCCCGAGGCGGTCATCCATTGCGCCGCCATGACCCAGGTGGACCGCTGCGAGCAGGAACCGGAATTGGCGTATCGCCTCAATGCGGCCGGCTCCGCCAACGTGGCCACGGCCTGCCAGCGGCACAACGTCCGACTCATCGCCATCTCCACCGACTACGTCTTCCACGGCGACCTGGACCGGCCCTATCACGAATTCGACCGCCCCGATCCCAAAACCGCCTATGGCAAAAGCAAATTCGCCGGCGAAGAGCTGGTCCGGACGTTGTGCCCGAACCACCTGATCGCCAGAATCGCCTGGCTGTATGGCGAAAATGGCCCCAGCTTCGTCCATACCATGCTCGCCCTGGCGGACGGCACCCGCCCCGAACTGGCCGTCGTCCATGACCAGATCGGCAATCCGACCAGCACCACCGCCGTCGCCCGGCACCTGAAAATGCTCCTCCAGCACCCGGAACTGGGCGGCGCCTTCCACCTGACCTGCGAAGGCGAAGCAACCTGGTTCGAATTCGCCCAGGAAATTTTCCGCCTCGTCAAAAGCAAGCAAGCGGTCAAGCCGTGCACGACCAGGGACTTCCCCCGGCCGGCCCCGCGCCCGGCCAACTCCAGGCTCGACAACATGCGGCTGAGGCTGCACGGCCTGCCACCCATGCCGCCCTGGCAAACCGCCCTGCGGGACTTCCTCTGCCACGACGCTCCCTGAAACGCCATGCCGCGGCTCCAAGCCCGACGCCAACATGGCCCCATACACCCATAATTCCACCCTCCAAATACTCCCATCGGCAGGAAAGAAGCAAGGCAATATCATGAGCATGAAACGAATTCTGGTCACCGGCGGCAGCGGCTTCCTGGGATCATGGCTGTGCGAAAAACTGCTCGACCAAGGCCATGAGGTCGTCTGCGTCGACAATTTCTTCACCGGCTCCAAGCGCAACATCTACCACTTGCTCGACAACCCCAAATTCGAGCTGATCCGGCATGACGTGACCCAGCCCCTGTATGTCGAGGTCGACCAAATCTACAACCTGGCCTGCCCGGCCTCCCCCGTCCACTACCAGCGCGACCCGATCCAGACCGTGAAAACGTGCGTGCACGGCGCCATCAACATGCTCGGCCTGGCCAAACGCCTGAAAATCCCCATCCTGCAATCCTCCACCTCGGAAGTCTACGGCGACCCGTCTGTCCACCCGCAAGTGGAAGAATACTGGGGCAACGTCAATCCCGTCGGCATCCGCTCCTGCTATGACGAGGGCAAGCGCTGCGCGGAAACCCTGTTCCACGCCTACCGCCTGCAATGCAATCTCGCCATCAAACTCGTCCGCATCTTCAACACCTACGGCCCGCGCATGCACCCGAACGACGGCCGCGTCGTCAGCAACTTCATCCTCCAGGCCCTCAACAACCAGGACATCACCATCTATGGCGACGGCTCCCAGACCAGGAGCTTCTGCTACCGCGACGACCTGATCGAAGCCATGATGCGCATGATGGCCACCCCGCCCGACATCACCGGGCCCATCAACATCGGCAACCCCGGCGAATTCACTATCCGCGAACTGGCCGAAATGGTCATCGAAATGACCGGCGCCAAGTCCCGCATCATCCGCCAGCCCCTCCCGGCCGACGACCCGAAACAACGCCGCCCCGACATCACCAAAGCCAAGAAAACCCTCAACTGGGAACCGAAAACACCCCTGCGCGAAGGCCTCGGACACACCATCGAATACTTCCGCCAACTCCTCCACAACGACCCTGACTTCTGCCGCCGGTGATCCCCCGCGATACCCGGCCCAAACCCCGGCCCGGCGCCGGGAAAACCTGCCAGCGCCTTCCAACCTCCACCCGCAACAGCAGAAAATCATGTCACCTGCCCGAATCATTGTCACCGGCGGCGCCGGATTCATCGGCTCCGCCCTGGTCCGCCTCCTGATCCGCGACACGGACGCCGACGTCGCCGTGCTGGACAAACTGACCTACGCCGGCAACCTCGACAGCCTCAAGGAAGTCGCCGATTCGCCGCGCTTCCACTTCCTCCGCAACGACATCTGCGACCGCGACGCCGTCGGCGCCCTGTTCCGCCAGTTCCAGCCCGACGCCGTCATGCACCTGGCGGCCGAATCGCATGTCGACCGCTCCATCGACGCCCCTCTGGAGTTCGTGACCACCAATGTCATGGGCACCGCCAACCTGCTGCAATGCGCCCTCAACTACTGGCAAAACCTCCCAACGGAGCAACAAGCGCAATTCCGTTTCCAGCATATTTCCACCGACGAGGTCTTCGGCTCCCTCGGCCCCAGCGGCCTGTTCCATGAAAAAACGCCGTACGACCCGAAGTCGCCCTACTCCGCCAGCAAAGCCGCCAGCGACCATCTGGTGCGGGCCTGGGGCCACACCTTCGGACTGCCCATCCTGGTCAGCAACTGCTCCAACAACTACGGCCCGTATCACTTCCCGGAAAAACTCATCCCCCTGGTCATCCTCAACGCCCTCGACGGCAAGGACCTGCCCGTCTACGGCACCGGCGCCAACATCCGCGACTGGCTCTATGTCGACGACCACGCCCGCGCGCTCCTGGCCATCCGGCAAAAAGGCGCCCCCGGCGAAACCTACAACGTCGGCGGCAACAACGAACGCACCAACCTCCAGGTGGTCCAGGAAATCTGCGCCATCCTCGACGACCTGAAACCACGCCCGAACGGACGCTACAGCGACCAGATCATCTTCGTCGCCGACCGCCCCGGCCATGACGTGAGATATGCCATCAACGCCCGGAAACTGACCCGCGAACTGGGTTGGAAACCGCGCGAGACCTTCTCGACCGGCATCCGCAAAACCGTCCAATGGTACCTCGACAACGAATGGTGGTGGCGGCCGATCCGCGACCATAAGTACTCCGGCCAACGGCTGGGGAAAGGCAAATGACATGTGGAAGGGCATTGTCCTCGCCGGCGGCGCCGGCACCCGTTTGCACCCGATCACCAGAGCCGTGTCCAAACAGCTCCTGGCCATCTATGACAAACCCATGGTCTACTACCCCCTGTCCGTGCTCATGCTCGCCGGCATCCGCGACATCCTCGTCATCACCACCCCGGAAGACCAGCCGGCCTTCTTGCGCCTGCTCGAAGACGGCGCCCGCTATGGCATCCACCTGTCCTACGCGGTCCAGCCCAAACCCGAGGGACTGGCCCAGGCCTTCCTCATCGGCGAAGACTTCATCGGCCACGACAACGTGGCCATGATCCTCGGCGACAACATCTTCTACGGCGCCAACCTGGGCGAACGACTGCATCGCGCCACCGAACAAAAAACCGGCGCCACCGTCTTCGGATACTATGTCAGCGACCCCGAACGCTTCGGCGTCGTCGAATTCGACCAGCAGGGCCGCGCCGTGTCCATCGAGGAAAAACCGGCCCACCCCAAGTCAAACTACGCCGTCACCGGACTCTATTTCTGCGACAACGACGTCGTCAGCATCGCCAAAAACCTGCGGCCGTCCCCGCGCGGCGAGCTGGAAATCACCGCCGTCACCAGCGCCTACCTGGCCGCCGGCACCCTGCGGGTCGAGCGCCTCGGGCGCGGCTATGCCTGGCTGGACACCGGGACCCATGACAGCATGCTCGACGCCGCCAACTTCATCCGCACCATCGAAATCCGCCAGGGACTGCAAATCGCCTGCCTGCAGGAAATCGCCTACCAGCAAGGCTGGATGACGAAAGACGACGTCCGCGAAAGCATCAAGGACATCCTCAAAACCAACTACGGCAAATATCTGGAGCGGGTCATCCTGAAATGAAGCTGTCGGTCATCATCCCCGCCTTCAACGAAGAAGCCACCATCGCCGAAGTCGTGGCCCGAGTCCGCCGCTGCGGCGTGCCCGACCTGGACATCATCGTCGTCAACGACTGCTCCACGGACGGCACCCAGGCCAGCCTCGACGCCATTCCCGCGGGGCCGGACCTGCGCATCGTCCACCACGCCGCCAACCAGGGCAAGGGCGCGGCCATCCGCACCGCCCAGGCCATGATCGCCGGAGACGCCGTCATCATCCAGGACGCCGACCTGGAATACTCGCCCGCCGAATTCCCCGCCATGCTCAAACCCCTCGAAAACAACCTCGCCGACGCCGTCTTCGGCAGCCGCTACTCCGGCCGCGAAATCCTCGTCGACACCTTCTGGCATTACTTCGGCAACAAAGTCCTGACCACGCTCTCCAACATCTTCTCCAATCTCCATCTGACCGACATGGAGACATGCTACAAAATGATCCGGACCGACATCTTCCAAAGCCTGACCCTCGAATGCAACCGCTTCGGCTTTGAGCCGGAAGTGACCGCCAAACTGGCCAAAGCCCGCTGCCGCATCTACGAAATACCCATCTCCTACCAGGCCAGGCCATATCACGAAGGCAAGAAAATCGGCTGGCGGGACGGCCTGGCCGCCATCTGGTTCATCCTCAAATACAACCTGCTGGGCTAATCCGGCCCGCCGGACGGAACACGAAAGGCCGCCAACGTCATCGGCGTGCCGGCGCGCCTTTCCAAGAACCTCCGCCAGCACCGGACGCGATGAGCGATGGCACCGCACCGGAACCACCGTCAACCCGACCTTGAGCCACAGGAGAATGCACGATGCTGATGCGAATCATCCTCTTCTGCCTCATCATGCCGGTCTTGTCAGGGATACCGGCTGCGGCGCAGACCGCCAACGCCCCCCGCCCGCACCCCTGTGGCGTCCTGGAACTGCCGACGGCGGAAAAAGAACGCATCCTGGAGAATTTCGCGGTCTGGACCGCTGCGCCAACCAGGACCGCGCTGCCGCCGCGGGTTGTCAACACGCAATTCCTGCCCAAAGTCGGCAGCCAGGAAACCCTCGGCATCTGCGGCTCCTTCGTCATCTACTACTATCGCTACAGCTCTCATCTCGCCCACGCCAGAGGACTGAGCGAACGCCCGGATCCGGCCACAACGCCCCAGTATGTC
>JAKLHU010000520.1 GCA_022709995.1 Verrucomicrobiota bacterium
GCGTCCTCTACGACCTGGCCGAGACCGGCATCACCTGGAACGACCCGCCGCCGGTGGATGAAAACGCCAAATTCGCGCCCCCGGACTGGATGACCGGCAAGGCGGCCGCAGGCCAGATCATGCTGGAGGCCGAGGCTTTCACCGGCGAAGACGGCGGCACCTGCCAGATCAAGACCGACCGATTCGGCATCTCCAACGCCATCGTCACCTACTGGGAAGCCAATCTCGGCCACTGGCTGGAATGGACTTTCGAACTGCCGACGGCGGGCTCCTATCAAATCCTGCTCCGCTACGCCACCAGTCACAAGAAGACCGTCCGCAAAATCGAAGTCAACGGCCAGACGCCCTCGGCCGCCGCAGCCAACCTGCCCTTCGCCGCCACCGGCAGCTACGGCCAAGCCGCGGCCGACTGGCGCTTCCTGCCCCTGCCGGACGACGCCGGGCAGCCCCTCGCCGTGACCCTCCCCGCCGGCAAAAACACGATCCGGATAACCAATATGAATGGCGGCCTGGCCCTGGACTTCATCCTCCTCAAACCGGCGCCGTGACCACCGGCTCTTATCACCCCCAGAAATTAAGGATCCCAGACATGAAACTCGGCAGTCTCCTCCTCGCCTCCGCTGTCTTCCTGACCCCATGGGCCCTGGCCGCCAATCCGCTCGCCTTCAAGCCCAGCGCCAAAAAAGTCATCATCGTCAACTCCGGCCATCTCTCGACCGGGAAAATCCGCCAGAACATCCGGGAAATCGAAGAGCGCGCCCCCGTCCACGGCATCGAAATCAACCTGCTTGGACAAACGACCCGCGACGGCAAGACCGTCACCTTCGACCCGGTCTTCCATACCTTCACGCCGGACCCCTGGCAGTACGAATGGTTCCAGCAAGACATCGACAACCTCAAAAACACCGACTTCCAAAAACTGACCGACAACTTCCTCCGCGTCTCCTGCCGCGGCAAAAACCTGACCTGGGACGATGAACAGGGCTGGACCAACATCGCCGCCAAATTCGGCATCGTCGCCAAAATCGCCCGCGAAACCGGCTGCGTCGGCATCCGCATCGACCCGGAATTCTACGGCGACCAGACCCAGTTTTCCTTTGCCTACGACCCCCAGTCCGGCAAAACTTACGACGAAGCCTGGGACCTGGCCCGGCGCCGCGGCCGCCAGATCATCGACGCCATCGCCCAGGCCCATCCGGACATCACCCTCTTCTTCTTCTTCGGCCTCAGCCTCGGCAACGGCTTCCTCGACAACCCCGACCCCTATGCCGCCATGCAGTCCTTCCGCTACGGTCTCTGGTTCGGCTTTCTCAACGGCATGTACGACGGCATGACCAAAAGCATGCTCTTCCTCGACGGCAACGAAAGCGCCGGCTACAACGCCCGCAATGAACTCGACTACATGCGCGCCTACGCCCGCTATAAAATGTCCAACCACCGCCTGCTGACTCCGGAAAACCGCCCCAAGATGACCCAGACCGAAACCGCCAACGCCATGTATCTGGACGCGTATTTCGGCGGCAAACGCATGAATTCCTATGACGTCGCCCCGGACCTGGCCGAAGACGACATGCCGGCCCGCGTCCGGCATTTTGCCAGGAACCTCGACGCGGCCTGCAAATGGACGGACCAGTACGTCTGGCTGTACGGCGAGCGCGGCCGCTGGTGGTCGAAGGACATCGTCGCCTGGTCCTGGGGCAGCGGCGCCACCGTCAACTACTGGGACGAATTCGCCCCTGGTTTCCTCCGGGGCGTCAAGGCCGTCCTGGATCCGGTCGCCGCCGCCGCCAACACGCCCAACCTGGTCCGCAACCAGGCCTTCAACGAGCCCTACGACGAGGCCAAGCTGCAAAAGGCCGTAGTCGACCACTATCCCGGCCGCATCATGCAGTGGAACCTCTACCGCGGCAAAGGCAAGACCGGGGACTTCACTCCGGCGCCCGGCCAGGGCTACCAGGGCGCGGACGGCATCCGCGCCTCCGGCTTCAGCGAAATGGCCTGCCTGAGCCAGACGATTCCAGCCCAGCCCGGCGACAAATTCGTGCTGAAGGCCAAAGTCCGTGAACTGGGCCAGCCGGTCGCCGCCATGATGAGCTTCCATCAAAGCGTTCCCGACCGCTGGGCCTGGATCGCCAGCGACAGCGCCGCCAGTGCCGACGATGCCACCATCGGCAAAGGTGCCTTGACGAAGCCCGCAACCTCTTCCACTGCCGCCCGGATGGTGTCGGGCAGGGCATCCAGCGGATAGGGTTCCGGCTCGATCTT
>JAKLHU010000521.1 GCA_022709995.1 Verrucomicrobiota bacterium
GCCTCCATGAACATGGAGCCGCCCTCCATCGTCGAACTGTAGGTCAGACACAGGTTCTTGGCGTTCAGGTCCCACATCTTCTGGGCATAGGGATACGCGGCCGAAGGCACTTCCGCCATGTTCCACAACAGCTGGGAAAACACGATCGAGGCGATGATGATGATCGGCACCGTCACCAGCTGTGTCTTGATCTGGCTGACGATCTTCGTCCCGGTCAGCTCCAACACGCGGAAATTGACGGTCGCCACGCCGTAGTTCGGAATCGGCACCGGTGCGAACCAGATTTTGACGCCCTTGTAGCCGCTCAGGATGTAGGTGGCCTCCTTGATGTAGGGAATGCTCAACGCCTGCCCGCACAGCCCCTCCAGCTTCGCCGTCGCGTACGATAACAGTGGCGTCAGCACCAGGGCGTAGAACACGAAGAACTGCCATGGAAAACCCTCGATCAGCCAGCAGGACAGGCTGATCCAGAACGCATTGCTGAAAATGTAGATGCCCAGGGCGATGAAAATCGAGAAGTCGCCGCGGCGGGGATCGTTGATGAGCAGGCGCCGCCAGGCCGAGACGCGTTTTTCGCCGATGACCTGGCCGGACAGGGCGGTGGCGTTGCCTCGCTTCGCGCGCCAGGCCCGGAGCGCCGGGGAGAAGATTTTGGCCAGGCTGACGGTGGTGATGGCGAGCGTCAGGCCGAGGGAGAACGACAGGTAGAAGTCGACGTTGTTGCTGTACAACGTGTTGATGACGTCCATCTGCGGATCCCAATGGGACAGGATGCCCTGGTGGTAGAGGATGGGATTGAGGGCAAGCACGCAGACGACGCCGAGGGCGCCGCCGATGACGGCCCAGAACGGCAGCACCATGCCCTGGAAGAACCACAGGATGTTGAAGCTGATGTTCATCGGCGCCGCCGGCAGGAACTTCGACACCGCCGGCGTGAAGTCGACCCACGGGATCGGCAGCGGCTGAATCGGCTTGTCCAGCAGCGCCCCGCTGATGGCCGGCACCGCGATGTAGAACAGCCCGAAGGTCAGCCCGAGAACGGCGCCGATCGAGAAGCAGCGCCAGCGCCAGCGCTCCAGGTTGTCCTTGGTCTGGGCCAAAGCCGTGATGCCGGCCGCCGCCACCGGCGCCATCGGGAACGGCAGCTCCTCGACGTCGTTGGTGATCCGGTACAGCACGTAGCCGAAACCGTACTGGTCCAGACGGCTGACCAGGAGCCCGACGATGATGAGCAGGATCGGCGCCAGCCAAGCCTTCGTGAAAAAGGTGTGCCCCTGCTCCCGGATGACGTCCGCCGCCGGCGCCCACCAGGAAGGGATCTCCTGCGCCACGCCCATGGCGTTGGCATAATCGGACTGCACCAGATACTGGTTCCAGAGCAACCCCTGGAACGGCGAAGCCATGGCCAGACCCGCCATATAATAGAAGATGTAGATTTCCTGCATCTTCAATTCCTTGAAGGACCGCCGCGCGATTTCCGCGAACAGGATGATCGTCACCCAGCGGGCGGCCGTGTCCATGTTGGCTTCCGGGCCGACCACCAGCGACAGGTACATGCTCCCGGGCATGATCAGCATCCCCAGAAACACCGCGCCGACGATGGTCTTCCAGGTGAAGCCGTCCTCGAAATGCTCGGGCGGCTCCATCAGGCGGCGATATTGCTCCAGCTCTTTGTCTTGTGTGTAGCGTGCCATGATGTGTCAGGAGGGTGGGTGATTCGTGACGTCGAAAAGGTTTGCCGCCGGAGGGGCGCCGGCCGGCCGTTACGCGTTCCGCGCAAACAGCTCCTCGCCTTTGCGGTTGAAGTCGGCGTGCTCGGCCGGGCTGAGGTTGCGCCAGTGCAGCAGGTAGGTGCGCAGCTTCTCCAGAAATGGCTTGTTGGTCGCCGTCCAGTTGGAATCCTGACCGGACATCCGGGTGTTCACCATGACCAGGCGGTACGCCTGCACGCGGTCGTCATAGGCGATGGTGAACAGGAGCTTCTGGGTGACGCCAAGGTCGAAGGGCGCCAGGGCGACGTCATACGTGACCTTGAGCACCTCGCGCCCCTGCGGGTCACGTTCCCGGGCGCAGCTGGAACAGCTGGCGATCAGGTCGCCGAACGAGGCCTCGGTGTAGCGGCTGAAATAGTCGGCCAGGTAGCCGTTGATGCCGTAGATGAGCCGGGGCTGGTAGATGAACGGGAAGACGACCGGCATCTCCCGGCCGTCGTGCGCCGGCAGCGACCATTTGCGCTTGCCGGACGGCACGGCCGCGC
>JAKLHU010000522.1 GCA_022709995.1 Verrucomicrobiota bacterium
AAGGTCCGCTACCGCTGGATACTGGAAGGCTACGACCCTGACTGGTCGCCGATCACCGCCACGCAGCGCGTTACCTACAGCAACATTCCGCCAGGCACCTACAAGCACAACATGGGGATTGTCGAGGGCGGCAAATGCGCGTGTCTGGCCAGCGCCGGCCCCATGGGCCTGGGGCTGATTGACTACCTGGTGCACGGCCCGCGCCGGCCGGGGTTGATTGTGGTGACGGACATTGACGACAACCGGCTCAACCGGGCCAAGTCCATTCTGACCCCGGAAGACGCCAAGGCGCACGGAGTCAAGTTGATGTACGTCAACACCAAGACGCCAGACGCCGTCGCCAACCTGATGGAACTGTCCGGCGGCACGGGCTTTGACGACGTGTTCGTCCTGGCTCCGGTCGCGCCGGTCGTCGAACAGGGCGACGCCATTCTCGGCCGGGACGGCTGCCTCGACTTTTTTGCCGGTCCGACCGACCCGGCCTTCTCGGCGAAGCTGAATTTCTACAATGTGCACTATGCCGGCACGCACCTGGTCGGCACCAGCGGCGGCACGACCGATGACATCCGGGAAGCCTTGGACCTGATGGGCAAGGGCCGGTTGAATCCGTCCATGATGATCACCCATGTCGGCGGCCTGACCGCGGCCCGCGACACGACCTTGAACCTGCCGGAAATCCCCGGCGGCAAGAAGTTGATCTACACGCATGTCGATTTCCCGCTGACCGCGATCGCGGATTTTGCCGAGCTGGGCAAGAACAATCCGGTGTTTGCGGAGCTGGCGGAAATCTGCGCCCGCAACAACGGCCTCTGGAGCCTGGAAGCGGAAAAGGTCGTGCTGGCCAAAATGCCGAAATTGACCTGCTGCCGCTGAGTCGCAACGGCTTGAACCACAGATGAACACCGATGCACACCGATAGTGTTTAAAGGGAAATCGATTGCAGTCGAGGGTGGCGCAGGTGGAATTCAGGGCGCGCCCTCCAGCACGTCCCGTTGTCCTCAGATAGTTCGGGAATTGACCTTTTTCACGGCGGGCGCCTGGTGGTGGAAAGCAGGCGCCGCGGCGAGCAGAGTGCAAACAACACGCGGGCTTTCCGGTTTTCTTCCGGAGAGCCCGCTTCTCGTCATGGGCGATTGGCTTTGCCCCGGCCTGGACTATTTCATCCGGATGATGTCGGCATTGGTTTTGGCGGTGGAGAAGGTCCAGGTGCCGTCGCCGTTGGGGCGGCTCAAGCCATAGACGGACTCGAAGGCTGCTTCCGCCGGCAGCGCGAAGGTCGCTTCGACCGGTTCGACGCCATTGGCGGCGATGAGGACGGCGATTTTGCCGTGGTTGTCCTGGAATCGGGCGGCCCGCACGTGCGGCGACGACGGCTGCACCGTCACGGACTGGCGAGGCGTGTCGGCAAGAAGGAACGGTTCCAGGTCCTTCAGCATCTGCGCGACCGCGCAGGCTTGCGGCCATCTTTCCGCAAAGCCGTTCCGGAACAGGTCGTTGTACGAAAAGAAGAAAAAGGCCTTGGTGCCGTCGATGGCCATGGCGAGAGCCATGGCGCGGAGCTGTTCCGGCGCCGGAAACCAGGCCTTGTCGTTCTTGCGGTAGTAGTGCCACGAGAAGATCTGCAGGGTCGAGGCCATGGCCATGCCGCCCTGGTGTTCAAGCAGTTCGCGCGAACGCGCCAGGGCGCGGAAGACTTCCTGGATGGTGGAATCGGCGCTGGAGATTGGATACGGGTCATTGCCGAAGACATCCGCCCCGTCCAGCCGTTCATGGAAATTGCCGGCGAAATTCTGGATTTGGATGGACGGGTGCCAGGGGTCGAGGCGGCCGATGCGGTCGCGCTGTTCGTGATGGAACGCCGTCACCGCGACTTCGTCGTTGGTGTACCACGCGAGGAGGGCGGGATGCCGGCGAAATGCCGTGATGACGGCTTCGGAAACGGCGGCCGCCCCCTCGACGCCGTGCCAAGACCGCCAGATTTTGCCGCTGGTCGGGAGAATGTCCTTGACGGAGAAGACGACTTTGAGCCCGGCTTCGTGCATGGCGTCCAGGACGGCGGTCACCTGTTCGGGGCTTTTTTCGTCCGTAAACGTCCAGAACATGGCGTCATAGGAATGAATGGCGTTGAACGGGCTGTCTTTGAGGACATCGATTTCGGACCGGTTCCAGTGGTGGCCCTGGTCCTTGAAGACGTTGGCCATGTGATTGGTGGTCAGGATCAGGGGCAGGAACGGCTTGCCGGCGACGCGCCAGCG
>JAKLHU010000523.1 GCA_022709995.1 Verrucomicrobiota bacterium
TTTACCAGTCGGCGGTGGAGTTCGGCCAACGGCACGCGGGGGTCTTTAGCCAGCCGGGCGCATTTGCGGAATTCATCTTCGGCTTCGGTCAGGCGGTTGCATTCCCAGTACGCGCAGCCCAGCCAGTAGTGCGCCTTGTCGTCGCCGGGGTCATGCCGGCGGAGTTCTTCCAGGCATTCGACGGCATCGGCGAAAAAGGCTAATTTCATGGTCGTGCCGGTCATGACCCAGAGGTGCTTCTTGCGTTCTTCCAAGTCGCTTTCCTCTTTTTCCAGCAGTTTTTTCATCTCTTCGTAGTGTTTGATGGTCAGTTTGGCTTTGGCGGCCATGTTCAGTCCCGTGCACAGGCCGGCGTGGCAGGAAAGACAGGGCTGGCAAGCCGGATGCTCCGAATTGTCCAACTGCAGGTCGCGGAAGACATCATAATAGAATTTAAGGGCGTCGGCATGGGTTTTGAAGGCCGTGACCGGCGGGCCGGGGAGCATGGCCATGGGCAGGCAGTGGGTGAGATGGCCATTCGGCAGGACCGTGAGGTGCGGCGTGCAGGGATAGCGGGTGAAGTTGATTTTGGCCAGCCGGCCGAAGTGTTCGTCGGAAAACAGGCAGGGCATGGCGCCGCAGTCCAGGCTCAAGGTGTGGCCACGTTTGAGCAGCTCCGTGGCCTGGTCGGCGCACCAGGCGGCCAGCTTGAGCCGCTGCTGAATCGGCGCCGAACACGACATGTGGACCAACAGCGACCGCACCTGGAATTCTTCAAGCCATTCCAAGGCAAAATCATAGGATGCTTCCAAATCGTCGGCTAAAAGCAGGAATTGCATCGGCATGCGGGCGTCTCGGAGCTCTTTGAGATTGACGCGGATTTCGGCCAGGTCGCCGGGGGCGAGCAGCTCCGGCCGGTACAAGCGCCAGAAGAGCGTACAGGGGTGCTCGAGCAGGAGCTTTTTGGCGCTGTCGGGCATTAGCCCGGAAACCTCGGTGATGCCGTTCAACTTGCGCTTGCGGATGGCCGTGAAGACATCCTCCAGGTCGGGATGAAGAAGCGGTTCATTGCCCGTGAGCAGAACCGGGATGTCCGGTGCGGTGGCGCAGATGTCGAGGGCGCGCTGGACGACCGCCAGCGGCATGTCCTCGGGTTGGACATCCTGCTGGAAAGGCAGCTCGGCGCGCTTGCGGCTGGTGAGAAAGAGTTCCATGATTCTTAAATCCTCGGTCGCAGCAGGAGCCGCGGAAGGGTTTGAAAAGTGTCTCGGAAACCGGCGCGGCGACCGGCGGCCGGCGTGGCGGCGGCATATTGTTGCGGACACACCTCGCCGCTCAAGGTCAACTGCACCGGCGGGAGCGGGCGCCCGCCCGCAAACCAATTTACACTGGGAAACGACAATTCCCATCATCAAATGCGCAAATTGGATTTGTTTTTGGCTTTTTTTAGAGTATCGTAATGACTTTCCCGGCAAATCGTCGATGGCCGCCGGACAAGCTGTTCGCGGCCCCGGGATGTTTCTTTTGGCCATGTCTAAAGATCTTATCTTAATTATGTTAGAGGCAGTGCATTATGGCAGATGAATTGCAAGCTCTGTTGGACCGCATCACCGACCAGGAACTGAAAAAAGTCGACGCTGAACGGGAACAGATTCTGGCCCAGGCCAAAGCCGATGCGGCGGAAATCATCAAGAGTGCCAAGACCGAGGCGGAAGCCGTGGTGGCGACGGCCCGGCAGGAAGCCGCGCTCTTCACCCAGAAGGGCGAGGAAGCCCTCCGGCAGGCGTCTCGCGACGTCATCCTGGCCCTCCGCTCGGAATTGGAAAAACGGGTGACCAAAACAGTCGAGGCCATGATGCGGGAAACGCTGGCGGGCGAAAACCTGGCCGGGGTGATCGCGAACCTCGTCAGCCAATATGTGGCCAAGCAGGGCGACATCGACCAAATCCAACTTCTGGTCAGCCCCGCCGAATTGGCGACGCTGGACAAAGCCGTCAAGGCAAAACTGGTCGAGGACCTGCGCCAACACTGCGACCTGGCCCCCTCCGCCGCCGTCGCCGGCGGCTTCAAGCTGGTGTTCAAAAATTCCGGCGTCATGTACGACTTCACGGACCAGGCCCTGGCGGAGGCCGTCGGGACGTATCTGAGCCCGCAGGTCAGCGCCAAGTTGTAAGCTGCCGGCAGCCCGCGCCCTAGGACTTCCCCGGAAACGGGGGCGGGAATTGCCTTCGTGTTTTTTTCACTATCGCCGCGGATTAGTTGTCGGGAAAAGC
>JAKLHU010000524.1 GCA_022709995.1 Verrucomicrobiota bacterium
TTGCGAACTATTCGTCGCAAAGGCCATTGAAATCACGCATGCTTTTAGCGCGAACTATTTCTCATTCTTTGGTACTGCGCGGCTGGGCAGCCGCTCAGCCTTTCATAACCTGCGCCAGGCAAAGACGCAACATGACATCTCCGCCGTCCTTGCCGGACGACCGGTCTTCCGGATTGCCCCACCTGGGCGGCGCATCTTCCTGGCCGTTTGCACGGAGCCGTGTTCGGCTGGGGTTTGCCGCTCCGCGACGAAGGGAGGCTGCCAGCGACGACGAAAAAATGAGCCCCAGTATCGTCACGCCTAAAATTGCTCTTTTTCCGCCCGCCGAGCTTGCCATCCGGCGTTTTACGGTCATATTATACACTCATGCCAAGTGTATGGAGAGATGCCGGAGTGGTCGATCGGGACGGTCTCGAAAACCGTTGTACAAGCAATTGTACCCAGGGTTCGAATCCCTGTCTCTCCGCCAATTCAAGTAGAAAATAGCCTCAAATGGTACCATTTGGTACAGTTTGGGGCTTTTTCCTGACGGCTTTCCTGCCGGTGTTATGAACAGGACAGTCTTGGCCGGCGCGCACGGCGACCGGATTCCGCCGGGACGCGCCCCCCCGCATGACAAAGCCAGACCGCGACGACCCAAAACAGTTCGCGCCATCTTCGCCACCCTGAAAAACGTCTTAACAAGGCTTGCAGACGAAACCATATACAGACGGATTTGCTGCCATGCCGGTGACGCGCCTGACGGCGATGGCAAAAGCTTCGACGGAACCCGCACCGTCAGACCACACCATTCCGCGCCACCAAGCACTGCCGGTAGAGCAGGAGCCGCAGAGCGGCAGCCTATCTGGAAACCACGTTGCTTCATCCGCCCTGAGCTGAACTTGCCCTGGTGTAAGGATTCTACCGTCATGAATGACCTTGGCCAGAAAACAGACACCGCCGCCACTGCCGATGCCGGCAGCCAGAAGGCGCCGCCCTTGTCTTTTGTCAATGCGATGCTTGCCACCCCGGTCGGACCGGTCGGTCAAATCAGTCATGACTGGCGTTGGCGCGACTGGTTCGGCGCGGCGAAGATGCGCTTGGACATCGGGCGCCTGGCCTATGCCATTCCGCCCGGACTCTATGCCTCCGGAAAGCCCTCGGCCGAAGCGCCGGTGCTGGTCACGGCCAATTACAAGCTCACCGTCGACGTCCTCCGGCGGGCCATCGCGGGAATCGACGCCTGGCTGCTGGTGCTGGACACCAGGGGCATCAACGTCTGGTGCGCCGCTGGAAAAGGCACCTTTGGGACGACCGAACTGGTCAACCGAATCGCGGTCTGCCGTTTACCTGAGCTGGTCTCCCACCGCACGATCATCGTACCGCAGCTGGGCGCTCCCGGAATCGCGGCCCATCAGGTTCTCGCCGCCAGCGGATTTCGGGTCGTCTACGGACCGGTGCGCGCCCATGACCTCCCCAAATTTCTGCAACTCGGGATGCAGGCCAGCCAGGAAATGCGCACCGTGACTTTCAATCTCGCCGAACGCCTGACCGTGGTACCGGTGGAAATCATGCACTGGGGAAAATGGCTGGCGGCCATCATCGTTGCCGCCGCCGCCAGCGCCGCCCTCGGCGCCGGCAATGTCAGCCTGCCCTTTTGGGGCGCCTCCGCGCTCCGCCTGCTTATCGCCTTTGCCGGCGGGGCGCTGCTTGGCCCGGCCCTGTTTCCCTGGCTTCCCGGCCGCGCCTTCGCCGCCAAGGGCGCGTTTTCCGGCCTGCTGGCGCTGGCCATCATGCTGGCCGCGGGGCTGCTTCCCATGGATGGCCTGGTCAACAAACTGCAAACGGGCGGGTGGGCCCTGCTGACCTTGAGCATCTCGTCTTTCCTGATGCTGAGCTATACCGGATCGTCGCCTTACACCTCCTTTTCCGGCACCCAAGTCGAAACCCGTATCGGCATCCGCCTGCAATGGGCGGCTGGTATCGCCGGAATGGCGCTGCTGATCCTGCCGATGTTCTTCGAAAGAGGATAAGAGCATGTTCTTGTATCTGAAAAACGTCGTCACCTTGGAAATCAACGCCGATGCCTGCATCGGCTGCGGATTTTGCCTGCAGGTCTGTCCTCGCGGCGTGCTTGCCCTGCAACAGCGAAAAGCGGTGATCGCAGCCAAAGACGCGTGCATCGAATGCGGCGCCTGTGCGCGGAACTGCCCTTCGGAGGCAATCTCGGTACAAGCCGGCGTGGGCTGCGCCACCGCCATTCTGAGC
>JAKLHU010000525.1 GCA_022709995.1 Verrucomicrobiota bacterium
TTTGACAATCGCGTTGATGCGCGGAGTCGGAACGCGGATGGCCATCGCCAACTTGTTCTGACTGATATGCATCGGACGCAAAAACTCTTCAAGGAGAATTTCCCCGGGATGAATTAAATTTTTCGTTCTGATCATGATTGACCTCCAAAAGGGTGCTTGGCTCACCACTCAAAGCCAGCTCTGGCGCCGCTGGTCCCGTCTACGAGAGGGTTGCCAGGGAACTACTGAACGCAAGCACATGGCCACGGGTGGACGGGCAAAAAACTCGCCGCCTCGGATAGCGCGGCTTCACGCAAGCTGGCACTGAACATAAGAGGCTGATTTCCACACCCGTACAGGTCCGTTCCGTCCCCCAAAAACTAATGGTAATCGACGATCTCAACATTGTAGGCATTCCCGTCATGCCAAGTGAAGCAGATACGCCATTGCTGATTTATGCGAATGCTGTACTGCCCTTGGCGCGAGCCAAGCAATGCCTCAAAATGATTGCCCGGGGGAATCCGCAACGTCTCGACGTCGGCGACGGCTTCCAACATATCAAGTTTCCGCAGGGCGATACGCTCAAAGCTCTTGAATTTCCGGCTTCGGCCGGTTATTTTCAGCTGTTCAGTCTCGCGACATCGATAACTTTTGATCATGAGCCATCGCCTTTCGAGACAGTTTTTCTACTATACAACGTTTCGCGTTAAACTCAAGGCGAAAAGACCAGGAAGACGGAAGTGCTTTTTCCCACGGAGGCAGATCAAAAAGAGACATCTTGTCTCATGGGCTCTTTTCATCATCCTCATGGGGAGCTGCTATACCCTTCGGGCGGCCTGACGACAGATTGTTGTCGGCGCCAGCGCCGTCTGCCTCAGCGCCAAGACGGTCCGGGACGGTACATACACATTGAGAAAATACCTCTTGGCGCCTTCGGACACGACTTCCCGGGCCTGGAAGCGCTGCACGGCTTCCACCCGGCCGAAGCCGCCGAAGTCCGGCGCATCGGAATCAAGCACGAGGCCATAATCGCCGCCCGCGCACAGGACCTGATAGCCGGCGTGGGAGTCGAGTGGGTGGAAATTGAAGATAAAATACAGCCCGGCGCGTTCAAAGACAAGCACCTTGGCCAATTCGTCCATTACCAGCAGCTGCAGTCGGCAGGCGAAAAAGCCTTCGGCGCTTCGGACCAGGGCGATCATGGCTCGATCGAAGGCCAGAAGCGCCGGAAAGCGCAGGCTGTCGTCCTCGGCCAGGCGCCATTGCCGGCGGGCGTAGTTGAACGACCAGCCGTTGCCGTCGCGCGGAAAGTCGATCCATTCCGGGTGCCCGAATTCATTGCCCATGAAGTTCAGGTAGCCATGCCCGGCCGAGGCGATCGTCGCCAACCGGGCCAGCTTGTGCAGGGCAATGCCGCGGTCGACGGCAAGGCTGGCGGCATCGCGCCGCATGCCATCATACATGGCGGCGCCCATCAATTGAAAGGCAAACGTCTTGCCGCCGACCAGGGCCTGGTCGTGGCATTCCACGTAGCTGATCGACTGTTCATCTTGGCGACGATTCGTCAGTTCGTGCCACAATCCGCTCATGGACCAATGCTCATCAGGCAAGTCGCCCAGCTTGAACCAGTTGTCGGTCACGCCCATGGCCAGGCGGAAATCGAAGCCGCAGCCACCCTCCGCCGTCGGCGCGGCCAGGCCGGGCATGCCGCTGACGTCCTCGGCAATGCAGGCCGCATCCGGGCGACACGCGTGGCACACATCGGTCGCCAAGCTCAAGTACGCCAGCGCGTCCCAGTCGACATTGGGGGAAAAGTAGTCGTCATAGCCGTTGAAGGTCCGGTTCAGGCCATGGTCGCAATAAATCATGCTGGTCACGCCGTCGAAGCGGAAGCCGTCGAGGCGGTATTCCTCCAGCCAGAACCGGCAATTGGACAGCAGGAACCGCACGACGTCGCTTTTGCCATAGTCGAAGCAGCGCGAATCCCACCCCTGGTGGTCGCCGCGCGCCCCGGCATGGAAATAGAGCCACTCGGTGCCATCCTGGCGCGACAGCCCTTCGACCTCGTTGCGGACGGCGTGCGACTGCACCAGGTCCATCAGCACGCGCAGCCCGAGGCCGTGCGCCGCGTCGACCAGCCCCTTGAACTCCTCGGGGGTGCCGAACAAGTCGCAGACGGCGAAGAAATTGGCGACGTGATAGCCAAACGACCCATAATAAGGATGCTGCTGAATCGCCATCAGCTGGACCGTGTTGTAACCGGC
>JAKLHU010000526.1 GCA_022709995.1 Verrucomicrobiota bacterium
ACGACTTCTTCGTCGAGCTCGAGCTGTCGGCCGGCGGGCAGCCTTACGATCGGACCAGCGACGTCCCCGTCCTGCTGGGCGCTGACTACCGGACCATCGTCCCGTCGACGGCCGCCGCCGGCGAGAGCTTCGCCTGGGACGGCGCCGGCGACAAGCCGACCTGGGTCTTCGACCGAGTCGTGAAGCTGCTCAAACAACACAACGTCGCCGCCGAAATCAATTTTCATCACAACCGGCCCGACCCGGTCTTCACCCGCAAATGCCTGGATGCCGGCGTCAAGATCAGCCTGGGCAGCGACACGCATTCACTGTATGAGCTCGGCGCCTTCCTGCCCCATCTCGACTTCCTCCGCCAGATCGGCTATGACGGCGACTGGCGCGACATCCTCGTCAACGCCGAACCGTGACGACCCCCGGCACGCCGAGTCCAACCCACTCCCAGCCAACATCATGAAGCAACACCTCATCAAGCTCATTTATCCGTTGCTGGACAAACTGCCGGAACATTGGGCCACGAAAATCAAAATCATCGGCTGCGTGATCATGGGGCAATGGCGGATGCAGCCATTTCTTCTCTTTGATTATGCCGGCGTCAAAAGCGAACCCGAGGCGCTCGCCTTTTTTGCGGACATGGACGACGAATCCCTGGCGGAAATCAAGCGTCTCTACGCCGACGCCGACCTGCATGTCGCCCCGGCCCGGCGTTCCTGTTTCCTCTACAACTGGGGCGCCGTCGCGCGTCCGGCCGGGCGTCCCGGCAAAAGCGAAACGGCGGCGGCGCGCAAGGCCTTCTGCGCCACCTATCACTTGCCATCCTGCTGCCGCCGCCTGGGGCCGGAGTCGTTCTTTTTCCACCACGGCCTGAAAATGCTTCCGGCGGCGGTTCAAGCCTACCTTCGCGCCAAGGACGTGATTGATGCCGGCGCCTGCTGGGGCGACTCGACGCTGGTGTTCCGGGAGTACTCGCCACGCCGAATCTACGCCTTTGAGCCGTCACGGAAGAGCGCCGCCGTCATGGCGGATGTCCTGGCCCGCAACAAAATCACGGCGGCGGAAGTCCAGTTGGAACAACTCGGACTGGGCGAATCCGCCGCGACCCTGGTGCTGTCGGAAGCCGGAAAACTGAGCGCCAGCCCTGAAGCCACGGCTGGCAGCGCCGTAGCGGTCACGACGGTGGATGCGTACGCAATGCAAAATCGCCTCCGCGTCGGGCTGATCAAGGCCGACGTCGAAGGCATGGCCCTGGCGCTGGTCAAAGGCGCAACCGGCACGATCCGCCGCGACCGACCGGTCCTGAGCATCGCCATCTATCACAACGCCGAAGAATTTTTTGGCGTTTACGATCATCTCCGCGGCCTATCCGCCGGCTACCGATTTCTGATTCGCGCGCTGAGCGACTCTGTTCTGTGTGAAAGCGAAACTGTTCTTCTCGCCTATCCGTCCGAGCTGGGACCGGCGGAGGCGTCCGTCACAGCTCCTTGCTGATGCGCATGGAGCAGAAATCCGGTCCGCACATGGTGCAGTACTGGGCGTGCTCGTCATGGTTGGCCGGCTTGCCTGACTCCGCCAGCGCCTCGGCGCGGAGGGCGTGGGCGCGCTCCGGGTCCAGAGCCAGATCGAACTGGCGTTCCCAGTCGAAGTCAGCCCGGGCCCGGCTGATCGCGTCATCGCGGTCACGGGCATGCGGCCGTCCCAAGGCGACATCCGCCGCGTGCGCGGCGATCTTGTAGGCGATCACGCCATTGCGGACGTCCTCGGCGTTAGGCAGGCCGAGGTGCTCTTTGGGGGTGACGTAGCAAAGCATGGACGCGCCATGGAAAGCGCCCATGGTGGCGCCAATGGCGGAAGTGATGTGGTCGTAGCCAGGCGCGCAGTCGACCACCACCGGGCCAAGAATATAGAACGGCGCGTCGTCGCAAAGCTCGATTTCGCGCTTCATGTTCATTTCAATTTGGTGGAAGGGAATGTGTCCCGGCCCTTCGACCATGGCCTGGACTCCGGCCGCACGGCAGCGGCGGACCAGTTCGCCAAGAACCTCCAGTTCTGCGAACTGGGCGGCGTCGCTGGCGTCGGCCAGGCACCCGGGCCGCATGCCGTCGCCCAGCGACAGGCTGCGGGCAAAGGTGCGCGCGTACTCCGGGTCGCCCCACACAAAGTGGCGGTGCGAGCCGAGGGCCCAGACCTGGTAGGAGATCGGGCAGCGCTGGGGATAGCGCAGAAAGTCGGCGTAGCTGTA
>JAKLHU010000527.1 GCA_022709995.1 Verrucomicrobiota bacterium
CCAGCAGTTTCGGCTGGCGGGGACCGTTGACCAGGTAGTCGATGCAGCCCATGCCCATGGGGCCCGCACCTGCCAGGATCGCGCAGGTGCCGCCGCTGACGATGCCCATTTCATGCACGTAGCTGCCGTAGCGGGTATGGTACTGGGCATGCGCGGCGCCCACGATGCAGGACATCGGCTCGCTCAGCGAGGCCTTGAAAAAGCCCTCGCCCCGGTAGGGCAGCAGGCAGTTCATCTCCATGACGCAAGAGGGAATGCGGACATGCGTCGCATCGCCGCCAATCGTTGGAAACGAGTAGCCGGGAGCATCCAGGGAGCCCTTGTACATCAGGGCCGGTTGAATGCCAAAACAGTCGCCCGGCTTGAACTGGTCCCGCCACTTGGCGCCGACTTCCAGAATCCGGCCGGCGAACTCGTGGCCGACGATCGGCGGGTTCGTCGCACAGTCTTTCGGCACCCGTTTATGGTCGGCGCCCTGCTTCGCCGCCTTGTAGCTCGACATGCAGATCGAATCGCTGATCACCTCCGCGATGATGCCGTCATCGCCGCACGGCGGAAGCTCAAATGTCTCCAGGCGCAAGTCATGCTTGCCATACAGACGCAACGCGGTCGTTTTCATTTTCCGGTCCTTTCCTTATGTTCATCGGCCACGACTGACCATCCTTGACTCGCCCAACAACATCGTGAAATGATAATGTACTGCCGAACCGCCGGAGATAAAACCGCCGGCGTGAAAATTCCCTGTTTCCACGGCTGTCTTGTTCAGACCGCCGGCCCGACTCGTAGTTCCGGCGGCGGCGCCTGCTCCGAAATCAGCCGCCCGATCCGCTCCCGGCCGCAAATCATGAACAGACCGGTCCGGTTGAACTTGCTGGAGTCAAGCAGCAGGCAATTCGCCGCGGCCTGGTCGAGCACCTGACGCAAAAAATCGGCATGATCCTCGTGATACGTGCTCAGCCCGCTCCGGTCCAGGCCGACCCCCGAATAGAACGCCTTGGTCAGACGAAGCTGCGACAACTGCGCCAAGGCCATCCGGCCCAAAAAGGAATTGAGCTGGCAATTGTAATTCCCGCCCAGGCACATGAGCATGAAATGCGACGGGAAACGATAAAACTCCTGCGCAATCAGCACCGAGTTGGTCACAATCGAAAGCGCGTTCAGACGCGATGACTGCAGACGGCGCGCCAGACACCAGCATGTCGTCGATGAATCCAAAAATAAAATGTCCCCGGCTTCGATCAGCGTCTCGGCCTCCTCCGCAATCATCATCTTCGCCGGACGATTCTTCTCCAATCGCTGGCAAAAATGACTGTCCGGACGATCCGCCGCGGCCGCCGCCTCGGACAGGCAGCCAAGCGCCCCGCCATGCACCTTGCGAACCCGCCCCGCCGCCGCCAACGCCGTCAAGTCACGGTGAACCGTCGCCACCGAAATGCCAAATTGCATGGCCAAACGGTCAATCCCGCAATAACCCTCCTGCGTGATATAACCTTGCATCGCTGCCTGACGCGCCCTGCTCATCGCCACGCCCCCCCCCAGTAATTCGAAAATCGCCGCCATTCTTGTGGAAATCGCTGCCATCGCTGTTGTGATAAAAATAACTCACATCGTGACGATTTTCAATCATATTTGAAACTTTTTTTGCAAAAAAACATCGCCGCGTGCTTGCCAGCGCCCAAAATGATGGCATATTGATTGATGGCGGAGACAGCCGCGGGCCGAGCCTGGCGCGCGGTCATCCCACGTGTTTTTTTCCCACCAGCACCCCTTTGGGCTTCTGTCGACAGGCAGTCATCATGTCCACCTCATTGATCGGTTTAGGCTATTGCGGCTGGGATCATCTGTGCATTGTCCCGCACATTCCGGCTGATGATAAAGTCAAGATTATCGAGCGCCTGGAACAAGGCGGCGGCCCGGCGGCGACCGCGACCTACGCGGCCGCCCGGCTCGGCGTCGCCAGCGCGTTCTGGGGCGCCGTCGGGGACGACAGTCAAGGCGACCGGATCATCGCCGCCCTGGCCGCGGCCGGCGTTGACGTCAGCGGCATCCGCCGCCGCCCCGGCGCCGCTTCGCCGACGGCCTACTGCTGGATTGAAGAACAGACCGGCAAGCGCAGCATCGCCTGGAGCCACGGCGAAGCCACACCCATCCAGCCGGCCGAACTGCCCTGGGACGAATTGGCCACCGCCAAACTGCTCCACCTGGACGGACACCAGACCGCCGCCGCCATCGC
>JAKLHU010000528.1 GCA_022709995.1 Verrucomicrobiota bacterium
TTTGCCAACCATTAAAACTGGAAGCACGATGAAAGTCAAAGCTGTTGTCTTTACTGCCGCCGACAAGTACGAGATTCAGACGCTCACCCTGGCCGAACCCGGCCCGACCGACGTCACCGTCCGGACGGTGATCACCGCGGTTTCGCCCGGGACGGAACGGTGGGTGATGCGGGGCAAGCACATCGGCACCCAGTTTCCTTGCGTGCCGGGCTATCACCGCATCGGCGTCGTCGAAGCCGTCGGCGCCAGCGTCACCAAGCTCAAGCCCGGCGACTGGGTCTACGGATCGTCCAACCGCTGGCAGGAGCCGGTCAAATCCATGTTCGGCGCTCACATCGCCGCCTCGGTCGGCCCGGAAGCCGGCTATGACCTGCTGTCGCATGAGTCGATGCCGCACGACCTGGCCGAGCAGATCGCCTTCAGCATCCTTGTCGCCGTCGGCAACCGCGGCGTCAATGCCGCCGACGTCAAGCCCGGTCAGCGCCTCCTGCACCTCGGCGCCGGCATTGTCAGCCTGGCCGCCGCCCAGATCGCGCAACACCGTGGCACCGAATCGCTCATCATCGACAACAACCCCGAACGCGTCGCCTTCATCCGCAAACGCTACCCGGAATTCACTACCGTCAACAGCTCCGAACCAGACTGCGACGAAAAACTCAAGGCCTTTGCTCCCAATGGCTTCGATGTGATGCAAGATACCGTCGGGCTGCCGGCAGTGACCGACAAAATGGTCAAATTCGTGCGCGCCCAGGGCACGCTGCTCTTCCAGGCCCAGTATTTCGACAAGGAACGCTGCGCGGTCGACCTCGACCAGATCAAAATCAAGGAGCTGACCGTCAAGACCACCTGCGGCGTACGCGCCAACGACTTGGCCGAAGTCCGCAATCTCATCCGCAAGGGCTGGCTGAAGGTGACCCCCTTCATCACCCACCGCTTCACTTCCGACAATATGCTCGATGCCTACGTCCTGCTCGACAAAGGCACACCCCACAACCTCGGCATGGTGATCGACTGGAAATAGTGGACAGTGGACAGTGGACGCTATACTCCTTAGTTTAGGGATTCGGCTTGGCCTTGGGCGACTGCAATAAGCCAAGAGCGTATACGTCCCATAGTCCTATCTGCCGTCCCATACGTCTTATATGTCCTATAAGTCCTATTCCAGCGTTCTATTAGTCCCATGTTTCCAGCCAGCACTACGCATAAGTGAAGAGCATTGGACTGCGGATGTGAGTGGACACGTGGACATTAGTGGACGTCAGTGGGCGTTAATGGACGCCGGCGCCCCACAACGGCCTGGTCGAAAGGCGCGTTTTCCCGGCGGCTGGCTGGCGGTGTTGTTCCGCCGCCGGCTCTTTCAGCAGGAGTCCTTCATGATCAGTTGGTTGCGTATAGCGGTGATTGTCCTTTGCGGCGCCATGCCTCTGCTGTGGGCGGAATCGCCCGCACGCATGGCCGGGGTTTCGCCCTCCCGGAAAGTCATTCTGGTCAACTCCGGCGTCGTGCCGTTGTCCAGTCTGTGTGCGAACATCCGGGAATATGAGGACAAGGCGCCGTTCAGCGGCATCATCCTGCATTTGAATGGCAGCGGCGAACGTGACGGCCAGCCAGTCACCGCCTCGGCGGCCTACGGTGTGTTCAATCCGGAACCCTGGCGGCGCGAATGGTTCCAAAAGGATATCGACGACCTTAAAAACACCGACTTCCAACGGTTCACGGACAATTTCATCATCGTGTCGTGCCGCGGTCGCAATCTCGGCTGGTTCGAAGACAGCGACCAGGACTGGGACATCGTCACCCGGAAATTGGCCATGGTGGCCGGGATGGCCCGCGAAACCGGCTGCGCCGGCATCTGCCTGGACCCGGAATTCTATGCCGGCCAGAGTGACTTTTCCTTCACCTATGATCCGGCTTCCGGGCGTTCCTTTGACGCGGCCTGGGACACGGCCGTGGCGCGCGGCCGGCAGGTGGCCACCGCCGTCGGCAAGGAATTCCCGGACATCAAGCTGTTCATGCTTTTCGGCTTTTCGCTGGGCAGCAACCTGCCGCTGGATTCCGATCTCTATCTGGCCTTGGCCACGCACCGCTATGGCCTCTGGTTCGCCTTTCTGAACGGCATGTACTCCGCCATGACGCCGACAATGGTTTTCATCGACGGCAACGAGACGGCCGGCTATACCGCCCAGCACGAGCAAGACTACATCGCCGCCAGCGCCCAGTACTTCCGATACT
>JAKLHU010000529.1 GCA_022709995.1 Verrucomicrobiota bacterium
GGAGGCGGTCCAGGCGGTGAAGACGGTGCGTTTTGACTTGTAGCCGCCGAGGGCATTGTTGTAGTACAGCCATTCCAGCCAATTGCCGGTTTTGTTGTCCTTGCGGAAGTCGTACAGATTCGACGCCGAGAAGACGAATCCCTCCGGTTCGGTTTCGTCGGTATAGAGGGCTCCAATCAGCGCCAGCTGTTTTAGGTTGTTTTTACAGGATATTTCGCGGGCCTTGCCGCGGGCCTTGGACAAGGCCGGCAGGAGCATGGCGGCCAGGATGGCGATGATGGCAATGACGACCAGCAGCTCAATCAGGGTGAACTGCACAAGGCGTGACAATTTATGCATGGTTGGTCTCCTGTTGAAGCGGCGCTGCTGTTGGCGCAACACCCGGGGGGATGGGCGGGGAGTGACTTTTGATAGTATAGCGCCATCAGGAAAAACATGCAAGAACAATAGGACGAATGGGACGGCAAATAGGACGTATGGGACGTAGGGGACGTATAGGCACAGGACACATAGGACGTATGGGACGGTCAATAGGACGATGGGACGAATATCCCATTGGATTCTTGCAGCCGCAAACAGTCCAACCGAGCCCAAAGCTAAAGAGTTTTGGCGGCGGTGGCGGTTCAGACTTCGTCCAGAGCATCGTTTTTCTGGTCGACGGGCTGTTCCTTCCAGGCGCGCCGTTTGGCGAGGATTTTCAGGAGGGCGTCGGGGTCCGGCGGCGGCAGTTCGTCGAGGAGGTGGCGGACGAGGGTGATGAAGGCGGGGATGTTTTCGCCCAGTTCGGCGCCGATCGGGATGATGGTCGAGGTCGGCTCCGCCTGCTTGAGCCGCCGGAGGTTATCGCCGGCGGGATCGAGGTCGATTTTATTGGCGGCGATGATGAACGGCCGGCTGGCCAGGCCAGGCTCATAGCGTTCCAGTTCTCGGCGGAGCGCGGCGAGGTCGTCCAGGGGGTCGCGGCCGTCGACGGCGCCGAGATCAAGGACAAAGCACAAGAGATTGCAGCGTTCGATGTGGCGGAGAAAATCATGGCCCAGGCCGACATTGTCGGCGGCGCCGTCGATGAGGCCGGGGATGTCGGCGACGGTGAAGCGCCGGTAGTCATCGGTCTCGATGACGCCGACATGCGGATTGAGGGTTGTGAACGGGTACGGCGCGGTTTTCGGGCGGGCGGCGGAAATGGCTCTCAGGAGCGTTGATTTGCCGGCGTTCGGGTAACCGACCAGGCCGACGTCGGCGACGGTTTTCAATTCCAGGTCGAGGTGTTTTTCTTCGCCGGGGATGCCGGGCTGGGCTTGGCGGGGGGCGCGGTCGGTGGTGGTGACGAAGCGGGTGTTGCCTTTGCCGCCTTTGCCGCCCTTGGCCGCCAGGAATTCCTGGTTTTCCTCTTTCAAGTCGGCCAGCAGTTCATTCGATTTCGCGTCGAAGACCAGGGTTCCGACCGGCACCTTGATGATGCAGGATTGGCCGCGGGCGCCATGCAGCTTTTTGCCTTTGCCGAAGCCGCCGCGTTCGGCGTTCCAGTTTGGCTGATAGCGCAGGGCGACCAGGGACTGTTCACCGGTGACAGCCCGGATGATGACCGAGCCGCCCTCGCCGCCGTCGCCGCCGTCGGGGCCGCCTTTGGGGACGAATTTTTCGCGGCGGAAGCTGACGCAGCCGCGGCCGCCGTCGCCGGCCTTGACAAAGATGCTGGCTCGATCAATCATATTTATTCCACGGGGTTGGCGGGGCAGTTTTGGGGCGTTGGAAAGCGATTTGCCGGTCGGCGTCGGCTCGTCGGGGGCCGGCCTTTCGGCGGCGGGGGCGTCGCGGAAGGGCCGGTCCGGCGGAGGGGCGGCTCTTCCGGGGGACATCCGGCTTCCGCGTCGTTCCGGCCGGTCCGGCGGCGGCGGGGCGGGCGGTGCGATTCGAAGTTCTACTGGAATTGCCGTCGCAAGTCTTCTTTTTTGCGTTCGCGGCGTTCTTCCAGAGACTTGACTTCGACGGCCAGGTCGTCCTGGACCTGGGCGAGTTTTTCCCGATCGCCGTTGGCCTTCGCGGCTCTGGCCTCGGCATCGAAGCGGGCCTGGACGATTTTGGATTCAAACAGGCTATCGACGTCGGCCAGCTGTTTCTTCTGTTCTTCGGTGTAGGACTTGGCTTTGCCGCCGAGTCTTTCCATGGCGAGTTCAAACGCGGTTTTCATGTTTCAGCACCGTTTGGTTCAGGTTGGGCAGACGGCGAT
>JAKLHU010000053.1 GCA_022709995.1 Verrucomicrobiota bacterium
AAATGATCATGCTGCAAATGGGAAGCGCGCCGCAGGCCCATTTCCCCCAAATCGGCAAAGATCAGGTAGCTGTGGTGTTCCCGGTCCCGCAACCAGGCCAGGCAGGGAGCCGTATAGCCGCGCAGACGCTGGCTGCTTTCCCATGTGGAACGGCCGTGACTGAAGCGCTCCCAAGCATAATCGGGATTGAATTCCTTGATGATAAACGACTGCCCCTGCCAAGGGATTCGGGTAACCCGCCGTTTCAAGTCGTTCTTCAACCACTGTCCGGCTGAGCACAAGCGCCGGTGCGCCGCCAGCAGCTCCCGGAATTGCTCGCGGGGAAAGCCGGCCAGAAACGTCCAGCGGCCCTCGTCGTCATGAACCGTGGCAAAGCCGTTGTCCACCCCGGTGAAGTCGCGCGCGTGCAAAAGACTGTCGCCGGGTCGGAACGCATACAACGCGGCCACGTCCAGGCTTCGCTTCTTTTCGGCCAGGGCTTCCATCGCCGCGACGACCACCTGATCCCGACCACAGAAGTCCTGGGTGCCGGCAAAGGCAAGGGTCCGAGCCGCGAGGCTCGGCAGCTGCGCCAAGACTTTCTGGAGCATGGCATTCAGCAGCGGCTGGGCAAACGGTTCCGGCACCACGGTCGCGGTCGCCTCGTGGACAAAGGAACTGAAGCCGCAGGCGGCGGTGCAAATGACCGGCAGACCGGCCGCCAGCCCTTCAATGAGAACTGTCCCGGTCCCCTCTTCCCGGGCAGGATGAACCATGACGTCAGCCGCCAGCAGCAACTCCGGCACATCCTGGCGGGGACCGAGAAACACGACCGCGTCCTCCACCCCCTGCGCCTGAGCCATGTTCCGCACCTTCTCCGGGTCGTCGGCGCCGGCGAGAACGAAACGGACCCGGCTCCGCAGCTCCGCCGGCAAGGCGGTTATGGCGGCCATGACCCGATCCACCCCTTTTCGCCATAAATTGGTTCCGACTTCAATCAGCACGAGGGCGTCTTCCGCCAGCCCCAGCTCGACCCGCTTCGCGGCGCGCTTCGCCGCGGCGTCCGCCGGGCGCCGGCAACGCGGATCCATGCCGGGAGGCAGATAGACAAAGCGCTCTTCCGGCAAACCATACGCCGCCATGAAATCCGCTTTCTGCGGCGGGGCGATGTACAGGAGCCGGGTTGGCCCCAGCGGGGCGCAGATCGACCGCTCATGCCGCAAGTACGTCCGATACCGCGGCAAAAGCCGCAACGCGAACGGCGAATGCTTTTTCGGCATCCAATTGGCCATGCAGGAGTCCGCCACGAAATAGAAATCGGCGCCGGGGATGCGATTCATGGCCAGGGAGACGTCAAAAGAATGGCGGTAACAGTATTCCTGGAACAGCCGGGCGAACTTGTCCATGGCGCCGTGATTGGTGCCGGCCCGGATGGGAACGACCTCGACATGGATGCGTTCCGACGGCTGGTCGCCAAGCCATTCGGTGACGAGAATCGTCACCTGGTGCCCGCGACGGGCGGCTTCCTGGGCAAAACGCAGCGTGTCCTTCTGCAGCCCGCCCCAGGAAAAATATTTATACAAGGCAATCACCAGTTTCATGAAATTTCTCAAGCGTGATAGTCAGAAATCAACCCATTGGGGAAGGCGGCGGCGCCTCCTTCCCTCACACACACTCACTCACCACCAACGCAGCCAGCAGCAGTCCCAGCGATTTGGGCTGGAGGCCAGCAGCTTCCAGAGCAGCCGGTGCTTCACCTTGCCCCGTCTGGCTAAACAGCCATAAAGTCCCTTTGCCATCGCGTCCGACGCCCAGAATTGCCGCAGCAGCTCCCGCCGCTCCTGGACCGAACGGGCGTATTTGCGCATCGACCAGACGGCCTCGCCGGCTTTGCGCAGAAGGAGCTGCTCCGCAAGGGAACGCTCCGCCGCCAGCGCCGCCAGGGCGCACAGCAGGATGTCAAGCTGCTGCAGCCGGGAGCGGGCGTCAATCGTCCGCATGCAGGACGCCTCGTTCTGATAATAATGGTAAAGACAGCAGTCATAATTGATGACGACGGCCTCGGCGGCCCATGCATACGAGTTGGTGAACAACGTGTCCTCGCCGTACTTCAGACTGGCATTGAACTGAAGGCTCCGCTCCCGGAGCAACCGGGTCGTGAAGAGCTTCGCCCAACAGGTATCCAGCACCGGCAAATGCGGAACCACCGCCGCAAAATCCGCCCGGGGCGCCAGCGCGACGACCCCCCGCCGGCGATGAAGACGCCGACCGCCAGCGCCGTCCGACGAGCTCACGCGGGCGTTGCCGCACGTCAAGTCGGCCTTAGTCTGGCGCTGGAGTTCGAGCAGCCGCAGGCACTCCCGGCTGTCGATCCAGTCATCGGCGTCGACGAACATGACGAGGCGCCCGGTCGCCGCCGCCAAGCCGGTGTTGCGGCTGGCCGCGACCCCCTGGTTGCTGGGATGGACAAGAAGCCGCATCGCCCCCGGATGACGACCGGCCCAGGAACGGGCGATGTCCGCCGTGCCGTCGCGGGAGGCGTCGTCGACGACAATGACTTCCGCGGCGCCATCCAGGCGCCCGAGAATGCTCTCCAGACAACGGCCAAGATATTTTTCCGCCTGATAGGCCGGGATGATGATGCTGAGTTCACAAGCTGGCGTCACCGCGTCACCACCCTTTGACCTGACCGTTGGCCAAAGCCTGGAGGAAATACTCGTAATCCTTGGGAGTGCCCAGGCTCCAGACGTTTTCGTACTCCTTGCCGACGTTGAGAATGCCGATGCGACCGCCGCGGGCGAGCATCTGGTTGTACACCGGCGCGACGTAGAATTCGCCGTTGACCCGCAGGTCAGCCGCAATCATGCGATGCGCGTCGGCCACAAAGTCCGCACCGTGCGCAAAAAGATAGATGCCGACGGTCGCCTCATCCGACACGACCTGCTTCTCCACCACGCCTTCAATCTGGCCGGCCAAACCGAATTTCACAAAAGAGCATTTGGGGTCTTGCGACGTCATGGTCAGAATCGCCCCGGACAGGGGCGGCTCGCTGGTCAGCAGGCGCAGCAAATCCCCGATGTGGAAATTGACCCACTGGTCGCTGTTGGCGATCAGCAGCGGGTCGGCCGTGTTGATCTCGGCTTCCGCCAGCAGAACCGTGCACAACGCTCCCTCCGTGACTTGGGAAACAACAATGACCAGGCATCCTGGATAGGTCCGGCGCAGCCACGCGTCGATCTGAAAATCATCGACATGCTCTTTCAGGCAAAGGAAAATCAGCCGGAAGTCCGTCTCCGGACAGACGTTGTCGACGGCGACCTGGACCATCAGCTTGCCGCCGACCGGCAGCAGCGGCTTGGGCAAACGATAGGACTGGTCCTGGAATCGCTTGCCCCGCCCGGCCATGGGAATGACGATATTAAGCATGCGTGGAGTCTCCATACGGCCCGAAACAGTAGTCATAGACGCCATGCGTGCCTCGCTGTTCTTCCGGAGGCAGCGTCATGTAGTCGCCATAGTGATGTTTCAGGATGGCGTCATAGTCCCGGGGAATGGGAAATTCGCCATCTTCAAAACGGTGCGGGACAAGATCCAGGAACAGCTTTTCCGGCCGGGCGCTGCCATAGTAGTTGGCGCCGAGGGCGGTGCAAAACGGCAGGTCGACGTCCGCCTGGCGGCGCCCGCGATGTTGTCGGCGGCGATGCGGCCTTGCTTGTTGGCGGGGCCGGCCAGCAGGATCGCCGTCTTGCCGCCGGTGATGGGACAAGTGACTTCAATCACGTCGCCAGCGGCGAAAATGTCCGGATCCGAAGTGTGCAACTCGGCGTCGACGATGATATGCCCGGAAGGTGCCAGAGCCAGCCCGGCCGCCTTCGCCAGTTCGGAATTTGGCTTGACGCCGGTGCAAATCACCACCAGATCCGTCTCCAGGCGGTCGCCGTTGTCCAGAACGACGGTCAATCCGTCCGGCGAGCGCTCCAGCCGGACAATCTGCCGTTGCAGCCGCACTTCGACGCCGCCGCTGGCCAGTTCCTGCACCAGATACGAGCTCATTTCCGGATCGATGGTCGGCAGGACATGATTGCTGCGCTGAACGAGGGTCACGTCCAGTCCGCGCTCGCTGAGGTTCTCCGCCGCTTCCAAGCCGACAAAGCCGGCGCCGACAATGACGGCCCGCCTGGCCCCGCGGGTGATCTGCTCGGCCAAGGCATCCATATCGTAAATCGTCCACAGGCGGTGCACCCGGGGATCGTCCATCCCGGGTATGGCCACATCGACCGGCCGGGCGCCGGTGGCCAGCAGCAGCTTGTCGTACGATTCCGTGTACTCCTCGCCGCCGCGTTTGCGGATGCGGAGCGTCTTGGCGGCCCGGTCGATGGCGACGGCCTCGCTGCTGGTCCTGATGTCCAGGTTGAACCAGGACGCCAATTCTTCCTGATCCATGACCAGGAGCGAGTCGCGGTCCTTGATCACCCCGCCCAGGTGATAGGGCAGACCGCAATTGGCGTACGAAATATGCTTGCCGCGTTCCAACAGGATGATCTCGACGGATTCATCCAGCCGGCGTAGCCGCGCCGCGGCGCTGGCCCCGGCGGCGACACCACCAATGATGATCACTTTCATGGAAAAGCCCTTTCTCGGATTGAGGTGGCGTCAGGCGAGCGTGGAAAACCATGATCAGCCCGAGCCGTGAGCCTTGCTCTGGCGGCCCGGAGCCAGTTCCCTGATCGCACGGATGAATTCGTTTTCAATCAAATCACGTTTTCAGGGGAGCAGTCCCCGGCTCTGGCCGGTTGAGTCTGGCCAAGTCTTCTGCCGTCCGCGGTCTGCCGGTGGGGGCGGTCTATGCCGTTGCCGCCGAGATCGGACTGGACTCACTTTTCCGACGAACGCAGCTCAGGTGCGGGGAATCTTCGGAGTCCACTGTTTGCAATCGGGCAGTTCAAAGCCTTCGGGGAAATCCTTGGGCGTCGTCCGCAGCCAGAACTGATTGCGGCCGAACGGACCGATTTTGCCGCGGACGACCAAGTGCTTCTTGACCGGATCCCAGTGCAGCTCGCTGCTGTAAACCTTGCCTTTTTTCGGGTCAAGGATCTTGCCCTTGTCCCAGCGGTTCTTCTTCGCATCCTTCTGCAGTTCCCAGACAATGTCCAGGCCGGCGAAAAAAGGCTTGTCCGGCAAGGCGACGGCGCGTTCGACCGGGGCATAGATAGTATTCTTTACTCTTTCCTTCTCATCGAAAGTGACCACGATGCGTCCATAAAGTTTGTCCTTATACTGGTAGAGCGCGATGATCGACCGCAGCCGGCCGGTTTCATCGTCGATGATCTTCCAGAATCCCTCAATCTGGTCGTCGGCATGCAGGGCGCGAACGCCACCGAGAGCCAACAGCATCAGAGCCAACAACATAGACTTTTTTTTCATAAATCCTCCCGCTCGGCGTTTATGGTTCCGAATACTTATTCAATTCCGACGGCGACGTCCTCATTTAGAACCGCGCCGTCGCCAAAAGTCGCACCGCCGCCGGCGATTCGCCGCCCGTCTCCCCGACCTCGTTTGCAGTCGCCACCTGGCCCCTGGCGAGAAAACGGCAAGACGAATTCGGTCAACGGATTACTGTGCCATTCCTTGCCCCGCTTGTCAAACGGCCACCCGGCAAATCATTCGCCGCCGCGATCGGGGGCGCGGTCCGCTGCCGCCTCTGGCGCCCGACTGGCAATCAGGCTCACGGACCGTTATAATATACCAATGTAATTTTGGTCACGACGCATTCTGACTGACACCGGTTCCCGCTCTGGTCCATCGCCCTTGCCCGGCCCTCACCCCCAACTAGGAGGAGCAGACATGAACACGTCTATTCTGACGGCCCGCATTCTCGCCCTGGTGTATCTCGCCATCGTTGTCGGTCATTGCACCCGGAGGGATTATTTCCGGCCGATTCTCAACGACTTTTTGGCGAATTCCGGTCTGCTTTACCTGGGTGGCTGCATGGCCTTGGTGCTGGGCGCCATCCTGGTGCACGCGCACAATCTCTGGGTGTCCGACTGGCGGGTGCTGGTGACCCTCATCGGCTGGCTGGCCCTCATCAAGGGCGTTGTTCTCATCAGCTTTCCGGGGCTGGTCAGGAAAATCGCGTTTCTCGGCAATCTTGGCATCGGCCGGGCCATCATGCTGGCGGTCTGCGTCGGGCTGGGCCTGCTGTTCGCCTGGTGTGGCTGGCTGGCGTGAAGACCAGGCTGGCGGCGGCCGCCGATTACAGCAACCCGGGGATGATTTCAGCAGTGTCAAGCACTCTGAAATCGGCGGCGCCTTTTTGCAGCAGGAGGGCGGCGGCAATGCCGGCGGCCTGCCCCGTGGCCAGACAGGTGCCCATGACCCGGGCCGAGCCGTTGGCGCCGCGGTCCGAAGACAGGCAGCGGCCGGCCGCAATGACATTGGCGAGGCCTCGCGGCAGAAGGCAGCGATACGGGATGTCATACGCCAGCCCGTCTCGGATGGGAATGCGCACCTGAGCCGTGCCGCTGCCATGAATGTCCACATGATGACAACCCCGCGCGATCACATCCGGGAAACGCCGGACCTCGACGGCGTCGTCCTGCGTCAAGCCATAGTCGCCGACGATGCGGCCGCTTTCCCGGATGCCCAGCCGCGGCAGAATCGCGGTGATTGACGCCGCCGCAAAGCCCGGCACCTGCGTCCGCAGAAAAACAGCACTCCGGGCGACTTGGGCATGGAGCTGATAATACGCCTGGCTGGCCGGCCCCAGTTCGCGGCAGTCCACGCCGGACACCCGGGTGACGTTGACACAAACCTCGTGCCGCGGCATCGAGGTCGGGGTGATGAAGGCGGCGGTGCAGGGATGCATTTGCCCGCTGGCAATGGCGCCGCCCAGCACTTGGCCGCGCGCGGCCAGGGCGACGTACGGGAAGCCGGCCGCGTAAAGCCGTGCCGCCGCAACCCGCCGGTCTGGCTCCAGGACCGGATTGTCGCTCAGCAGCGCCTCCTCCGGATGATCACGGATGAAACGCAGGAAAGCCTCGACATCGACCTGGTTGAGACGGAAGGTCACGCTGAGCGGCTGGAAGTCGCCGTTTTCCGAACCGAACACGACGTCACCGCCGCAGAGCCTGGTCAAGTAGCCGCCGCCAGTGGCGTCGACAACGGCCTGGCAGGCCAGGGTGAAGCGCTTTCCGGGCGAGCACAGCTCAAGCTGCCGCACCTGTTGTTTTTGGACTTCCGCGGCGACGACCGTCGTTTTCAGCAACAGCCTCACCCCGTATTTCTCCAGCAGCCGGCAGACGGCCAGGCGCAGCACTTCCGGATCGAGGCACAGGCCAACCACGCTGCGCCAGTCGCAGACCGGCCCGATGTAGCCAGCCGCATCAATCTCCCGGCAGGTGGCGATGATTTCCGGCAGAACGCCCAAGACGCAGGGCTTGCCAAGCGACGTGTACGCCCCCAGAATCGGCATCCCGGAAAACAACTCGCCGCCAATCCCGCCGTCGCTCTCCACCAACACGACCTCGGCGCCCCGCTTGGCCGCCGCCAAGGCCGCGCCCAGGCCAGCCGGCCCAGCTCCAACCACAATCACTTCCCTTGATGCCATAGTCTTTCCGGTCAATGCCCGCTCTGCAAAAATCACCCCGAACGCCAAGCCGGCCTGGCGCCCATCGCCCAGCCCGGAACTCATCACCAAAATATACCCCCGGGCCGGAAACCGCAAACCGAACGCGCGCAAATCATACCGCCGGCGCCACGAATACCGCGGCGGTCCCATGTCCATGACTCAAGTGTTTCTTGTAAAAAACGTTGTCTCGATGGTTGGCAAGCCCGGGCTGGAAGTCCGTGTCACCTCTTCCACGCCGCTCCGGCCTGCCACCGGAATGATAGGACCTATATGACATAGGGGACGTATAAAACCAATACGTCCTCTGCCACCGCCCTCCAGGTCCCATGCTTCCAGCCAGAGTTAAGCACACGTCAAGAGTTTTGGTCCCATGAGATGCCTGTAATCCATAATGTGCGTTGCCGAATATCGCCTTCCTTCACCACATTTTCCCCACTAACCAAAAATGAGGGATGAAAAATTCCCAAAAAAATCATCGCGGCCGCTTGCATTCCCGAAAACCGCCACGATATTATTAGTGAACGATAACTAACATGGAGATTGTCATGATGAGATTGACCGTACGGCAGAATCAGATCATTGATGCGGCGTTGCAGTTGACGTCGGCGGGCGGGATCCAGAATTTGACGATCAAGAATGTCTCGAGTCGTCTGGGGATCACGGAGCCGGCGATTTACCGTCATTTTGCGGGCAAATCGGAGATTGTGAAGGCGTTGATTGAAAGTTTTGATGGCGGTGTCGAGGTTGACGCGAGTCTGACTGGTTTTGCCGGGATCGCCGGTTTTGCCCGGAGTCGCTTTGCCCAGATCGCGGCCAATCCCTCGTTGGCGAAGGTCATGTTTGCGGAAGAGCTGTTCATGGACGACCCGGAGTATTCGGAGCTGCTGCTGAAGATGATGCATCGTCACAAGCAGTCCTTGCAGAAGCATTTCGAGGAAGCCCAGGCCGCCGGCGAGATCAGGTCGGACCTTGACGTCGAGATGCTATTCCGGATAGTGTTCGGCGCCGTGCGCCTGCTTGTCAAGCAGTGGGGCATGTCCGGGCAGGCGTTTGACTTGCGGGCCAAGGGGGAAGAGCTCTTGGGCGCCCTGGGCAAAATTTTCCATGCATAGGTCGACAACGACATCTGCGCGATGCAGCGTATATCAAAGATTAGGAAGGAGAAGGGGTCATGAAAAGAAGCATCATTGAAATTGATCAGGACAAATGCAATGGTTGCGGGGCATGCATTCCGAATTGTCCGGAAGGTGCTTTGCAGATGATTGACGGCAAAGCTCGCCTGGTCAGCGACCTGTTCTGCGACGGGCTGGGCGCCTGCCTCAAGACCTGTCCCGAGGGGGCCCTGACCGTGGAGGAGCGCGAGGCTGAACCCTACAGCGAGCGGAAGGTCATGGATAACGTGGTGAAGCACGGTCCCAACGTGATCAAGGCGCACCTGCACCATCTAAAACAACATGGCGAGATGAAATATCTCCGGGAAGCGGTGGAGTATCTCCAGGAGCAAGGCATTCCGGTCCCGCATCATGACGAGACGGTCCAGGGC
>JAKLHU010000530.1 GCA_022709995.1 Verrucomicrobiota bacterium
ATTGAACACTCCGTCGCCAATTCCGTCTCGGAATTGTGCACGGCGCCCATCATGATCCTGGTGGCCATCCAGTTCATCATCCAAAAGTCTTTGGAAGTCAGGCTGTTCCAGCCGACTCTCATCTTCATTGTCGCGATGCCGCTGTGCACCATCCCCATCCTCCTGGTCTCGCGCTACGTCCGAAAATACCAGCGCAGCGTCCTTTTCCGCATCTCCGAACTGGTCGGCCGCATGCAGGAGAATTTCTCCGGCATCCGGGTCGTCAAGGCCTTCAACATGGAACACGCGGAAAGCGAACGTTTCCGGAAGGAGAACAAAATCTACTTCAAGTCGGTCGTCAAAGCCCTGCTTGCCGACGTGTTTGTGCAGCCGACCATGCAGATGACCGCCATCGGCCTGGGCGCCATGTTCATCATTCTCTGCTACCACTACGAAGTCTCCCTCGGCACCCTGGCCGTCATCGGCTATGCCGCCCAGCAGGCCTACAAGCCGATCAAGGAACTGGCCAAACTCAACAGCAACCTCCAGAAAAGCGCCGCCGCGGCCGAACGCATTTTCGAACTCCTGGACACCGACACCAGCCTGCCGCTGCCGCCCCACCCGGTCCGGGTGCAGAACTTCACCAACGACATTGTCTTCGACAACGTCTCCTTTGCCTACAGCGACGCCACCCCGCCCGTGCTTGCCGGCATCCAGGTCACCATCCGCAAAGGCCAGCTGGTCGCCCTGGTCGGCCAGACCGGCTCCGGCAAATCCACCATGGCCGCCCTCCTGGCCCGGTTCTACGACCCGACGGCTGGCAGAATCACCATCGACGGGCACGACTTGAAAACCCTGGAGCCCGCCGATTTCCGCCGCCTGCTCGGCATCGTCTCCCAAGATACTTTCCTGTTCAATGACACCCTGGCTGACAACATCCGCTTCGGCTGCCCGCAAGCCAGCCTCGACGACGTCATCGCCGCCGCCAAGCGCGCCAACGCCCACGACTTCATCGTCGCCGACCCGCAAGGCTACCAACGCCTGGCCGGCGAACGCGGCAACCTGCTCAGCGGCGGCCAAAAGCAACGCATCGCCATCGCCCGGGCCATCCTCAAAAATCCCCCTATTCTCATCCTCGACGAGGCGACCAGCGCCCTCGACACGGTGACCGAACAACTGGTCCAGGAAGCCATCACCCAAATCATGCAGGACCGAACCGTGCTTGCCATCGCCCACCGCCTCAGCACCATCGTCAAAGCCGATCTCATCCTGGTCATGGACAAAGGAAAGATCGTCGAACACGGCACCCACCAGGAACTCTACGCCCACAACGGCTTCTACCGGAACTTGTATGACCGGCAAATCGCCAACGCCGGCGCCTGAACCGGCCAGCCCAACGGCGCCAGCGCCTTCCCGCCACCCCATCGTCCGAACCATTCAGCACCGATAATCCATCATATCCGCGAGGCACATCACCATGGCTGACGAAAAACTCACCCGCAACACCTACCTGTCCAAAAACGCCGGCAACTTCCCGGCCCAGGCCGACGTGATGGGAAAGACTTTCCTCAAGGTCGACGACCTGCGCTACGGCACCAACCCGCACCAGACCGCCGCCCTCTACAAGCCGGCTGGACGGCAAACGGCCATCGGCGACATGGTCGTCGTCAAAAACGGCAAAAGCGGCTTGTCGCAGACCAACCTCGAGGACATCAGCTTCTCCCTCAACATCGTCAAGTTCTTCGACCAGCCGGCCTGCGCCTGCATGAAGCACGTCAACCCCTGCGGCGCCGCCATCGCCGCGCCCGGCGAGCCGCTGCTCGCCGTCTACGTGAGGGCCCGCGACTGCGACCCCCGGGCCGCCTTCGGCAGCGTCATCGCCTTCAACGTCAAAGTCGACGCCAAAACCGCCCGGGAAATCATGAAAACATTCGTCGAATGCGTCGTTGCCCCGGCCTACGACCAGGAAGCCATCACCGTCTTCACCGACCCCGAGGCCAAGCTCAACAAACACGTCCGCATCCTGCAATGCGGCGACCTGAAACAACTGCCCCGCTTCGTTGGCGACGACATCGCCGGCTATCAGACGTTCAAGGTCCTGGCCGACGGCTCCCTCGTCATCGCCGACCCGCTGATGACGCATGTCCGCGGCGTCGCCGACTTGAAACCGGCGGCGGCGGAAAACAAGGCGCTCGGCATCGTCAAAAGCACCGTCACGGCCACCCCGGCGCAACTCAATGACC
>JAKLHU010000531.1 GCA_022709995.1 Verrucomicrobiota bacterium
CGAGCAGGCTACAATGATGACCCCCGATAAGCAGCTGATGTTCAAGGACTGGATCGCCGACCTATCTGAGGAGTGCCGGGAAGTAGCAATGATAATCCTCAACGGACCAGCCGAGGTGCTGGACGACTTCGACCGGCACGAACAGGGGTTGCTGCTCCAAATGGTGTGCGGCGATGAGGCGCGCGATGACTTTGGTTTCGCCTTCTTCGCCGTAGATGTAGCCGGTGGCGTAGGGCGCGGCGGTCTGCATGGCCAGGAGGGCGATGTTGGGCGCCAGGCCGGCCGCCAGCAGGCCGGCCGCGATGGGCAGCCGCCGGGTCTTGGCCAGGATCAGGACGGCTGCGCTGCCCAAGACATAGGTGGCGGCCAGGCCGGTCGCCAAGCTGAGCAGGACCGGCCGCAGCGGGTGGGAGAATAGCTGGGCGGTACGCACGTCGACGCGCAGAGTCCAGACCGGGTCATGCAGAAGCAGGCCTGCCGTCAGCGCCAGGAGCACTGTCAGCGCGGCGGCGATGGCGAGCTGGCGCCGCGCTGACGGCGCCGGCTGTGTCCAGGCCGGTCGCCGCCACGGCCCAGCGCCCGCTTGGGCGAGGCAGATCGCCAGCAGCGGCAAAGCCGGGCAATGGTATTTGGGAAATCCGAACAGGGCGCCGCCGACGAACAGGTATCCGGCCAGGATGGCGGCGGCGGTCAGCCAGTAGAGGTCGGCGGCGGCGAGGCGGCGGGCTTGCCAGGCGGCCGTCAGGCGATGCCAGCCGTCCAGTCCGAACAGTGTCAGCAGGAATGGATTGACGCCCCACAGGGTCAGGGCGGCGATGTTTTGGAGCCATTTCTGCGTGTTGCCGCCGCGTTCGCCGATGGTGGTGGCTTGCAGGGCCGTGGCGAAGTAGCGGAAGACGCCGGCGCCGTCCATGCCGGTGGCGTGGCAGTACAGCCACCAGGTGAGAAGGAAGAGGGCGCCGCCGGCGGCCAGGGCGGCGGCCATGACCGCGGCGCGTCGCCGGCGGGCGCCCGGGGCGGTGGCGAGGCCGGCGTGCAGCACCAGCACCGGCATGAGGACGGCGGGAGTCGTGATTCGTCCCCACAAAGCCAGGGCCGAGGCCAGGGCGACGAGGACGGCGCTTCGCCCAGTCGGCGTCTGGGCGTGGCGTTCCGCGGCCAGGCCGAGCAGCAGCACAAGCAGGGGCAGCGCCGCCTGGTCGATGTCAACCGTGACCGCCGCCTGGATGACCGCCGGCATGGTGACGCAGAGCAGCAGGCCTAGAACTGCCGCCGGCATCGCGTCGCCGGCCTGGCTTCCGTCGCCGGCTCCGTTGCCGGCTTTGCTTGGGGCTTCGGCTTTGACTCCGGCATGGCATTTGGCCCCGGCTTGATATTTGACCCCGGCTTGATATTTGACCCCGGCTTGGCATTTTGCCCCGGCTTGATATTTGACCCCGGCTTGGCATTCATTGCCGGCGTTGTCGTCGGCCGCGGTTTTCGCTTGGCTTTTGGCTTCGGTCTGGCTTCGGGCGCCGTCCGTGGCGCCGTTTCGGGTTTCGAGCCCGGCGCTGGGGTGTCTTTCCGTTCCGTTGCCGCCGCCGTAGCGGCGGCAGATGCCGGCCATGACCAGCAGGCAGAGCAGCCAGAGGGCGATGCCGGCGCTTTTGACGATGGCGGGGCTATGGGCGCCGGCCAGTCGGCATGCGGCGACGAGCCAGAGCGGATACGCGTGCGGCGAGAATGTGATCAGCTCGGAGGGATTCTGGTAGCCATTGTGGAACAGCAGGCCGGCCAGTTTGAAATAATGGCTGATTTCATCCTGGCCCATGAGCTGCGGCACGCGCCTCGCCGCCAGGGCGACGAACAGCAGCAGAAGCCCGGCGATGACCGGGCGGATAGGCCAGGATTGTCGATGGTCGGTCATGGCGGAGTGTGGCAAAGGGAGCGTGGCTGGATAATTCTGCGCGGTCAAACGCAGGCGCGGCAACGGCGGTTGTCGGCTCCAGAATATAATGACATCCGGTGCAGAATGAAATGCCCGGGGGTGAAAATCGCACCCTCGACCAAGGTGTGTCATACCATGTGCGTCACCGACAGATACGATGCGGAATCATGGGACGTCGAGGGCGGCCCTTGGCGTCGCGGATGCCATGGCGGCTTTTTTCACCAGGCCAAGGCGATGCAACCGGTGACGTTGGGGAAGAGGGCGCAGGGTCCGGCGGGGGTGTTTT
>JAKLHU010000532.1 GCA_022709995.1 Verrucomicrobiota bacterium
CCGCTTGGCACGGGCTGGAAGCCCGTGTCACCTCGAAGCCCATGCCACCGCGACTTGTGCCGTCTATCCGCTGGCACGGGCTGGAAGCCCGGGCTCGCCAACCATCGTCGCAACGCCCTTTACGGCAAATGCTTGAGCCATAGATTTGGTGCGTGGAAAACGACTTGCCCCCGGGCGGCGCCATCGGGAGTCTTGCTCCTTCGAGGTGGCTGCCGTTCATCCTGCTGCATTCCACGAGTGACGGATTACATATGGGGCTGGCGGGTGTCCCGGGGCAATGAGCTGGGTTGGCGCATTCGCTGCCGGCGCCGGGCGGGCCACCGGTTTTTGCCCGTTGCGGCGACGTCTTCCGGAGCGTCAGTCACGCTTTTTGCTCCGGCCGGGTGCCGATATGGGCGTCGCCGGCATGGATGATTTTTCTGGTTCCGTCCGGGAGCTGGAGGACGAGGGCGCCCTCGGGGGTGATGCCCTGGGCCGTTCCGGTGATGGTTTGCTCGAACTGGGTGATGGTGACGGTTTTGCCGTCGAGGGCCGAGGCCTGCTGCCATTCGGGGCGGATCATGGTCAGGTTCCGGGTGGCGAGCCATTCCTGATAGACGGGTTCGAAATGGTTGAGGATGGCCGCGAGCAGCTGGGCGCGGTTGACGGTTTGGCCGGTGGCGGAGCGCAGCGAAACAGCTGTCTGCCGCAGTTCGGGCGGCCATTCGGCATCGTCGACATTGACATTGACGCCGAAGCCGACGACGGCCTGGCTGGTCTTCTGTCCTTCGCAGGTCATTTCGCAGAGGATGCCACACAGTTTGCGGCCATTGACGAGCAGGTCATTGGGCCATTTGATGGCTATGGGCAGGTCAGGGCGGAGTTCGCGGATGGCGCGGCGGATGGCGATGGCGGCGACGATGGCCAGCTGCGGAATGGCCATTGGCGGCAACGGCGGCCGGAGCAGGAGAGTGACATAGAGATTGCGGTTTGGTGGGGAGAACCACGTCCTGGCCATGCGTCCGCGGCCGGCGGCCTGGTGGTCGGCGACCACGGCCAGGCCTTCGGGCGCGCCGGCGGCGCCATGTGCGGCCGCCGTCAGGTTGGAGGAAGCCAGTTCCGGAAAAAACAACAGTCGCCGGCCCAGGACGGCCGTCCGCAGCCATGGTGTGACGGCCGCCGCGTCGGGCTGGCAGTCGCCGGGACAGAGACGCGCGTGGGGCGGGTCATTGGGGCCAGGGGCCGTCATGGGACCTCGACCTCGGCCGGGCAGATCACCAGGGGATCACGGGCCTGGTTGCGCTGCGGAAGGTCGATGTTGGCGGCGGCCCAGCCGCGGTGGATCAGCGTCGCCGCAAAGGGCGGCCGGCCGGCATTGCGGCCCGTCACCCGCAGACGACGGGTATCAAAGCCCTCGGGCACGTCAATGCGGGACTGTTCAGGTTCGGTGCGGATCGGTTCGAGGTGAAAATACTTGTCCAGGGCCCGGCGGCAGTCGGCATGGATCTTGCGGACGGCGGCGCCGACCTGGGCGTCGGCATACGGACCGATGTCTTCCTGCAGGAAATCGACCAGGCGGGCTTCCCGCTGCAGCAGGACCAAGGTGTAGACGGCGGCTTCGTTGGCCACCGCCGCCGAAGGTGCCGGAGCCGGAGCCGCTTCGGGCGCGGCTTTTGAAGCCGGTGCCTCGAGCGTGGCTTTGGGGGCCGTCACGGCGGGCGCGGGGGCAGCCTGCAGGCGGGTCCAGGCCGCGGCTTGCGCGGGCGATTTGAGGATGGTCCAGAAGGCGTTCCAGGCAGTGCGGAAATTTCCCATGTCATGAATCCTTGTTGATTGCACCGTGGCGGCATGTGCGCCATGTCGGCGGTCGCCGCCCCGCGCCCGGCGGCCAGGCGTGATGTGGTTGCGGGCCGGGGCGCGCCTGGCGGCCTCGGCGGGGAAAAGCCGGCCGGTTCAGCGGCGGCGGTAGGAGATGCGTCCTTTGCTGAGGTCGTAGGGGGACAGTTCGACGGTGACGTGGTCGCCGGGGAGGATGCGGATGAAGTGGAGGCGCATTTTGCCGCTGATGTGGGCGCGGACGTCGTGTCCGTTCTCCAGGGTGACGAGGAATTCGGTGTTGGGGAGCAGTTCTTTCACCACTCCGTCGAGTTTCAGGCAGTCTTTGGCCATGTCAGGATCTCCGGGTCGTTTTCCGTTATCAGAATTTGGTGTTCGAAGTGTGCCGAAA
>JAKLHU010000533.1 GCA_022709995.1 Verrucomicrobiota bacterium
GTGCAGAATGGCCAGTTCGGCTGGGCGTGTTGACGAGCGCCGGATGGCGGAGTCGTCGGTCACGATCCAGAACCGGGCGCCGCCGGAGAGCGTCACGCCGTTGCGCAAGGGGCCCTGTTCGCGCAGCGCGTCAATCACATGCGCCGTCTGTCGCGCATTGCGGCCGGTCTCGTTGCTGTCGTGCTTGAATTTGTCCAGCTCCTCGATGACTTCCATCGGGACCAGGACGTTCGCGTCGGGGAAATGCTCAAGGGCTTCGGGGTCAAACAGAAAAACATTCGTGTCGATGATGTAGGTTTCTGGCATGGGGACCGTGAAAAGTTTGGGTTGTGGGCTTTTTATTTCATGGGCAGATATTACAGTTATGGATGGCGATACGGTCGTCTGGCGGCGGTGCCGGGTGCAGCCGGAGCGTTGACAAGTATAGCACATCTTTTTCCGACGGCAACAGGCCTTGAGGAGAATACGTTCTGATGGCAGACGCGGTCCGAACATTTCAGTTTGGCGAGCGGCAGCTGGCGTGCGACGGTACCGTCCATTTGATGGGCATCGTCAATGTCACGCCGGATTCGTTTTCCGACGGCGGTCGTTTTGCCGGGGTGGAGACGGCGGTGGCCCGCGGCTTGGAGCTGGCCGCCGCGGGGGCGGCGATTTTGGACATCGGCGGCGAGTCGACCCGTCCCGGTCATGTCGCCGTGGACGCGGCCGTGGAAATGGCGCGGGTGGCGCCGGTGATCGCGGAGTTGAGCCGGCAGACGGCCGTGCCCATCAGCATTGACACCAGCAAGGCGGTGGTGGCCGCGGCCGCCCTGGCGGCCGGCGCCGCCATCATCAATGACGTGACCGGCTTTGTCCGGGACGAAGCCGCCATGGCGGAACTGGTCCGAACCTCCCGGGCCGGATGCATTGTGATGCACGGCCAGGAACTGCCCGGCAATGGCCGGGCCGAGGGGGCGGCGGCGGCCGGCTTGGTCGAGGCCTATCTGGAGGAAAGGATCCACCGCCTGACGGCTCTGACCGGCTTGGCGCGCGCCTTTTTCGCCGTTGACCCCGGCATCGGCTTCGGCAAGGACTGGCGCCAGAACCTGGCCTTGATCCGGCATGTGGCCGATTTGCGCCGGACGGGATGCGCCGTGCTGCTGGCGCCCTCGCGGAAGCGTTTCATCGGCCAGGTGACCGGGGTGGAAAAAGCCTCGTCGCGGGATTGGGGGACGGCCGGCGCCGTCGCGGCCGGCGCCCTGTTGGGCGCTGACATCGTCCGGGTGCATGAAGTCGCCCCCATGCGCGAGGTTCTCGCCGTGGCGACGGCCATTGCCCTTTCGCCGTGAACGCCGCCGCCGCCGGCAAGGTGCGGCGGCGGCGCTTCGCAGCCACGAATTTCGACGCGTTTTCGGAAGGGGCGTCCATGACCGAAGAATACCAGCCCATCATCAAGGCCATCCTCCAGATCGGGATTTTAGCCTTTCTTTTTTATGTGGTCCTCAAGGCGCTGCGCCGGACTCGCGGCCTGGCCATCTTGGGGTCGGTGTTTGCGTTTTTGGCGATCATGCAGGTGCTGTCGACGGTTTTCGACCTGGCGGTTCTGCGGTGGCTGCTGGAGCGGATGATTTCCATTCTGCCTCTGTTCGTCCTGGTGACCTTCCAGGATGAGGTGCGCCGGGTGGTGACGGCCCTTGTGTTGGACAAGAACACGGCCCGGCCCGACGCCCGCGCCGTGCCCAAGGGCGAGGAAAGCAAGCTGGCGCACATCCTTGGCGAGATTGTGGAGAGGTTTTCGGAAAGCAAGACCGGCGCTTTGATTGCCGTGGAACGGAAGATTTCCCTCGCCGAGTACTACCCTCTGGGGCGGGTGATCAACGCTCCGCTGGAAGACAATCTGTTGTTGGAGACCATTTTCTATCCTGGTTCACCGTTGCATGACGGCGGCGTGATCATCAACAGCGGTCAGGTCGAAGTGGCCGGCTGCGCGTTTCCACTCTGCAAAAATCTGGAGATCACCCTCGCACACGGGATGCGGCACCAGGCCGCCGTCGGCCTGTCGGAAAAAAGCGACGCCGTCGTCATCGTCGTTTCCGAGGAAACCGGGACCGTGAGCCTGGCCCTCAATGGCCAGCTGCAGAAAATGGTCAGCCCTGAACAACTGCGGCAGCAGCTCAACCGTTTTCTCGTCTCGCCGGTGGCGAAGCCAGCCAAATGGTGG
>JAKLHU010000534.1 GCA_022709995.1 Verrucomicrobiota bacterium
CTCCTGATATTCCAGCGGCTGGCCGGCGCTCCAGGCCGCGCCGTCGAGATGGTCCATCCAATGCAAGCCGTGGGTGAAGCCGGTCGAGAGCAGCTTGTCGATGCTGGCGCCGCCCCACATCACCACCGGCATGAACTCCGGCAGCCGCCGGCAAAGCTGATAGTCAAAAACGGCGCCGCCGGTAACCGCCTGGCCGTCCGCATTGACGGCGCGGGCGTCGACGCGGTACGTGTAGGCGCCGACTTTGCCGTCGCACGGCAGCGGCAAAGACAGGACCACCGGCTCGCCATTTGCCGGCAGGTCGCCCAGCAGCTGCTCGCGCCCCGCCAGGCCGTCGTGAATCGTCAGCGCCAGACCCGTTATCTTCTGCTCCGCCAGATTGCTCACGCTGAGCTGCAAGGCATGGCCCTCTTCCATGCGCTCAAAGACGTTGCGCTGGAACGGATGCTGCAATTCGAGGTTGATCAGCTTGATTTGGCTGGGGAGGCCCTTGACCATCCTGACCTGGGCAAGGTAGCCGGGCAGGCCGGAATGAACGCTGCCGCAGCGCTCGCCCAGCATGATTGGCAAGCTGCCGGCCGCGACCGGGCCCTTGTCCGCATGCGTCTTCTTGCCGACCAGACGGCCGTCGACAAAGAACATCCCCGTGCCGGCGCCATTGTAATAGAACGCCAGCAGGCGCCAGACGCCCGGGGCGTAATCCACCGCCTCGGACGAGAAGTTGATGACTTCCGTTCCCAGGCCGATGCCGGCCTGGAGCGTGACTTTTTTGGCGGCCTTGTTGTGACGCAGGCTGAAATGATAGTCCTTGTTGAGGTTGGCCCGCTCATGCGTATTGGGAACATACATCTTGTCGACGATGTAGCCGGTGCTCCAGTCCGGATTGTCCGGGGTCTCCTTCAATTTCACCCAGGCTTCGATGCTGAAGGCGCCGTCCACGACCGGCGCGGTGGCGCGGGCGGCGCGGGCGCCGTTGGGCTTGTCGTTGCCGGGGACGAACTCGAAGCACTCCAGCGCCCCGCCGAACGTGCTGTCGGGCGCCACCTGGCTGCGGCCGCAGAGTTCCAGAGCGGCTGCGCCCTTGCTGTCGGCCAATTCCGCGCCCGGCTGAAACTGCCAGAGCGCCAAGACGTTGTTGCCGGTAATCTCATCGCCTTGAAAAGGCCGCACCTCGACGCCGACGGCCAACACCGACCAAAGACACAGCAGACTGCCGATAAACGCCCCTTGGGACAAGCGCGCCGACGGCCTGGATTTCTTTTTATTTGCCAACATCGTGGTCTCCTTATGATCGCTGATGATAGTTGCCGAGATCACTTCAACACCTGGAATTCCACTGGCTTGTAGATGCCGCCGGCGCCGGAAGCATTCAACACGCGGACGACGATCGTGTTGTTGCCGCCCCAGTTGAGAAAACTGCCGACTTCGATGTCGAAAGGCACGTTCCAGCCGGCCAGGCCCATATCGAGTTCGCCGGCGTACTGGCCGTTGACCCACACCCAGGTCGATTCATCGACCGCTTGAAAATGCAGCACGGCCTCGTTGAATTCATAATCCGGCGCCGCCGGCGCCGTGAAGTCGAGGCGATACCAGGCGACGCCCACGTATTGGCCGACCGTTTCGGGCATGGCTTCATGCCACCATTTGCCGATGCTGCCCGCGTGCCAGGCCTTGTCGTCAAAGTCCGCCGCGAACCATTTTTCGACATGGCCACTGCTGCCGGGGTCGGTCATGAACCGCCAACCGGTCAAAGGCAATTCCTGCTGCTGCTTGACTTCAATGACATGATCCCATTGCGGGCGTTTCCGCAACGTCACGTAGTCGCGATGGAAATTCCAGAAGACGTCGGCAGCCAGTTTGCGCACTTCGTTGTCGCTGTCCTTAGTGGCCTTCTGCAGCAGGGCCAAGACCTGGTCGGTGCGCGGCTGCCAGGCAATCAGATCCTCGACCGCGACCGTCCGCACCAGCGCCGCGGCGTCCTGCAGCGCTTTTTCATAGTAGACCAGGGCCTGGTCGCCGAACCGCGGCCGCAAATTCCGATGTGCATTGCGCCGCACCACCAGATCGTTGTCTTCCAGCAGGGTCAGCACCACGGCATTGGCCTCCGCTCCCAGTTCCAAGATCTGCCGGGCCGCCTGCCGGCGCGGCAGACCCGCGCTGGTCTCCAGCTTGCCCCGCAATTCCTGC
>JAKLHU010000535.1 GCA_022709995.1 Verrucomicrobiota bacterium
CGAGGACCACCTCGCTCAAGGGCTCTAGGTCTTCCGCCTCAAAGGCATTCAGGTAGAAGGCGCGGTCGAGCTTGATGGTCCAGGACGGCGCCTGGTCGGCCGTTTCGGTTTCCGGCTGCCAGGCTTTGACTTTGGCCATGGCGGCGGTGGTCAGGCCGCGCAGGTCGTCGTCCAGGGCTTTCTGGGCGTCATCGGCGGCGCGGCGGCGGACTTCGTTGAGGAGCGAGGTCGGCACGAACAGCTGGTCGGGGTTGCTGACGCGTAGATCGGCCAGGGTCAGGGCGGTGTCGCCCAGCTTGGCAAAGCATGTCTTGGCGGCTTCGAGGACATTTTCCGGCTTGTTGGCGGGGGCGAGGGGCGCTTCCAGGGCCATGACGGTTTTCACGTCGGACAGTTCGCGTGGGCCGGCGCAGGGCTGGGAGAGGACGGTCAGGCGTTGTGGCTCGATGGTCAGGTCGAAATAGACCGGATAGCGGGCCCGGCACAGGGACGGGCGCGGGGTGGGCCATTCGTAGCGCTGCTTTACGGCCTGGGAGGACGTCTGGCAGATTTTGGCGTTCATGGGCAGGTCGGGGCAGTCTTCGGGCAGGGGCACCTCGATGGTGGCGCCGGGTTCGGCGGTGAACACCTGCGTCCAGGTGCTGGCATTGGCCTGGGAGAAGACGCGGATGTCGTCCACGGGGAAGCCATAGGGCCGTTCGCGGCCGGGGATTTCGACCTGGAGGCCGTCGTGTTTTTCCAGCGGGTGGTTTTTGAGAACGAAGCGCAGCCAGGCGGGTTCTCCGGGGCGGACGGCGCCGACGGCGCCGACGTCGACGCCGCGATGTCCGGCCACGTGCGGGTCGGTGACGGCGGCGGCGCGGCGGCTGCGCAGGTGGAATTGGGTCCAGGGCCGGCTGAAGATGGTCTTGAGGTCGTTTTCGGAGACGGCTTCTTCGCCGTCTTCGAAGGTTCTGTCCATGAGATTGCGGTAGAAGTTGGTCGCGGCCGCGACATAGAGCGGTGTTTTCTTGCGGCCTTCGATTTTGATGGCGGCGACCTTGGCGGCGCGTAGGGCGGGGATCAGGTCCTTGAGGGCTAGGTCCTTCATGGAGAAGGGTGCGGCCTGGGCGATGGTTTTACCGGCCTGGTCTTTGCAGGTGAAGCATTTGCGGCAGATATAGGCGCATTCGCCGCGGTTTCCGGAGCGTCCGCGCAGAGCGGCGGAGAGCAGGCAGAGTCCGCTGTAGGAATAGCACAGGGCGCCATGGATGAAGACTTCGATTTCGGCGCCTGGGATGGCGGTGAGCTGTTCGATTTCGGCGACGGTCAGTTCGCGGGCGGCGATGACGCGTTTGATGCCCATTTCCGCGGTCTGGCGGACGCCGGCTGGGTTGTGGATCGCCATCTGGGTGCTGGCGTGCAGTTCGAATTCCGGGAAGTGCTCTTTGACGATGGCGAGCAGGGCCAGGTCCTGGATGATGAGTGCGTCGACCTCGATGTCGCGCAATTGCGCCAGCAGGGTGATGAGGGCGGGCAGTTCCTGTTCCTGAACCAGGGTGTTGATGGTCACATAGACTTTTCGGCGCCATTCCTGGTTGTGGTGGGCGATGCCCATGAGGATGGCCAAGTCGTCCAGGCCGAAGTTCTCGGCGTCGGCGCGGGCGGAGAAGTCATGCATGCCGAGATAGACAGCGTCGGCGCCGTAATGGAAGGCGGCGATGCCGGCTTCCAGATTTCCTGCGGGGGCGAGTAGTTCCATAGGAGTGGCTGTTTCAGAGAGCTGTTCAAAGGAAGGGGGAAAAAAGGAAAAAGGAGCGGCCGGGCCGCAGCGTGGAAAACTTTTTAATATAATGAAGGAAAAGCCTGCCTGCCAGTCAGGAGGGCGCGAAATCGGCGTCGGCGCAGGAATCGGTCATCGATTGAACATTAGTGACACGGGAGAAGTGACACGGACTTCTACCCTGTACACGCCCGCCATTGCCGCAACGAGAATAATTCCAAAGAGTTGTCAGTAAGCACGGGCTGGAAGGCCGTGTCACCTCTCCGGTGTCATTTCTCCCATAGCCGGGTTGGCGGTGGTGGGCGGAAGCGTTTTTCCGGGTTATATTTTGGCTGTCACGGGGCGGATTAGGGGTGAGTCACCGGCGGCGATCAGGAAAGGCGGCAGTTGATGAAGATCGAACGGGTCACGTTGCGTCGCATCT
>JAKLHU010000536.1 GCA_022709995.1 Verrucomicrobiota bacterium
CGGCGATGTCCTGCGGATTTTGGTTTTCTGGGGCGGCTGCCACGTCGGCGTCAACTGTCTGGTCGCGGCGGTTCTGTCCAGCCGGTCCGGGGCCGGCGCCAGCAGCGGCGTTGTTGCCGTTGGTCCGGCCGGCGGCGCCGGCGACATTTAACGAGGTTGTTTAGGAACAGGAGTCAGGCGACATGGGGACGACGTTGATCACGGCGCTGGATGTGGATACGCTGGAAGCGGCGCTGGCCGTGGCGGATCGGATTGGCGCGGCGGGCGAGTGGTTCAAGGTGGGCAAGCAGCTGTTTACCCGTTGCGGCGCGGAAGTCGTGCGGGAATTGAAGGCCCGCGGCAAGAAGGTCTTTCTGGACCTGAAATACCATGACATTCCGAACACGGTCGAACAGGCAGTCCGGGCGGCGGCCGGGATTGGGGCGGATTTGTGCAACGTGCACGCCTTGGGCGGCCCGGCGATGTTGCGGGCCGCTGCCCAGGCCGGCGCCGACACCGGCATGCCGGTCATCGCGGTGACGGTGCTCACGAGCATGGACCAGGCCGAGCTGACGGCCATCGGCATCACGGCGACGCCGGCCGAAGCCGTGCTGCGGCTGGCGCGCCTGACCAGGGACTGCGGTCTTCCTGGCGTGGTCTGTTCTGCTCATGAGATTGCTCTTCTGCGGGAGGCCTGCGGCCGGGACTTTCTGCTGGTGGTTCCGGGCATCCGGCCGGCCGGGGCCGGCCGGGGCGACCAGAAACGGGTGATGACCCCGGCGGAGGCCGCGCGGGCCGGCGCCCAGTACATCGTGGTCGGCCGGCCGATCCTGGCCGCCGCCGACCCGGCCCAGGCCGCCCGCGACATCCAGGCGGAGATGCGGGGCTGCTGAACGTCCCCGCGACCGCGACGCGTCCCCCGCGGCCGTTCCGGACTGCCGGTTGCCGGTCGCCTCGGAAGACCAGGGGGCGAACAATTTCGGCCCGAGAGGCCGAGGTTGGCGTGGGCGTACTTGTAAACTGACCGGCAAAATTTACATTATATGATTCTGCCGGTGGACTATATTTCGACCGGAGCGCCCGCGGTATCCATTTCAAACGAACAAGAGAGTTGAGACCTCATCCATGCTGAAGCAACATACGGTGGAAAAAATCGGCGGCACCTCCATGAGCCGTTTTGGCGAGGTGCTGAGCAACGTCATTCTTCGCAATCGGACGGGCAAGGAGCTCTACAACCGGATTTTCGTGGTTTCGGCGTACGCCGGGATCACCAACATGCTGCTTGAGAACAAGAAGACCGGGGCGCCGGGGGTGTTTGGCAAATTTGCCCAGGGCGATGCTTCCTGGACGGACTGCCTGGAGCAGGTCCGGCAGCGGATGATCGAGTGCAATCGCCAGTTCGACGGGCTTGGCCTCAACCAGAAGCTGGCGGATGATTTCGTCAATGAGCGCATTGACGGCATCAAGGACTGCCTGTACGATCTACTGCGCCTGCGCGGCTATGGCCATTTCAACACCAAGTCGTATTTGCCGCCGACGCGCGAGCTGTTGAGCGCTGTCGGCGAAGCGCACAGCGCCTACAATTCGACGCTGATTCTGCAGCGGCATGGCGTGAAGGCGGTTTTTGTTGACCTTACCGGCTGGCGCCAAGATGAGCTCTTGTCCTTTGACGACATGATTGGCAAGGCCTTTGCCGGGATGGATTTTTCGAAGGTGATGCCGATCGTCACCGGCTATGTCAAGTACGACGAGGGCATCATGACGCGTTTCGACCGTGGCTACAGCGAGATCACTTTCAGCAAGATCGCCGTCATCACCAAGGCGCGCGAGGGGATCATCCACAAGGAGTACCATTTGTGCACCGGCGACCCGGCGGTGATTGGCGTCGACCGCGTCAAGGTCATCGGCCACACCAATTTCGACATTGCCGACCAGCTGTCGGACCTCGACATGGAGGCGATTCATTCCAAGGCCTCGAAGGAGATGGAATACTGCGGCATCCCCATCCGGGTGAAGAACGCGTTCGAGCCGGATCATCCCGGAACCCTGATCAGCTGCGATTACGTCTCCCCCGAGCCGCGGGTGGAGATGATCTGCGGCCGTAGCGACGTGGAATCGATTGAAGTCATGGACCCGGAGATGGTCAACCGGGTCGGCTATGACTACTTTTTAATGCAGAATCTGGTTGACACCGAGATCAGCT
>JAKLHU010000537.1 GCA_022709995.1 Verrucomicrobiota bacterium
CGAAAGAGGTGACACGGGCTTCCAGCCCGTGCTCGCCGACTATTGCCACCACGCCAATTTCCGCAGAAACTTGAGTCATGATCATTGGCCTCGCCTGGGCATCCCTGGTTTGACCTGCGCCCATGCCGCCATTACATTATGAGGGATAACACATTTACGGCCAGTTCAAGGCGTCGCCAAAGCGGCTGGCCAAGTCGAGGGAGGAGGGCGCGTCATGTTGGCGGGAAAAGTCTGCGTGATCACCGGCGGGGCCAACGGCATCGGCCGTTGCCTGGCCGAGGCCTTTGCCGCCCGGCAGGCGTCAGTCGCCATTCTGGACTGCGACGAAGCGGCTGGCCGGGAACTGCTGGCGCGCCTTGGCGGCAATCATCTGTTCATGGCGGGCGACGCGGCGGCGGAGCGCGATCTGGCTGCCTTTGCCGAACGCGTTCTCAACACCTATGGCGGCGTCGATTTTCTCATCAACAACGCCTGCCGCAGTCATGGCGGGTTGCTTTCCGGGTGCAGCTACGACCGGTTTTTGGAAGTGCTGAAGGTCGGCGTGGCGGCGCCGTATTATCTCAGTATGCTGTTCCAGGCGCATTTCCGACCTGGCGCCAGCGTGGTCAACATCTCCTCGACGCGGGCGTTCCAGTCGCAGCGCAACACCGAGAGCTACAGTGCGGCCAAGGGCGGCATTGCGAGCCTGACCCATGCTTTGGCCATGAGCCTGGCCGGCGTTGCCAGGGTGAACTGCATCGCCCCGGGCTGGATCGACACCCGGGACTATCACCCGGCTTCCGCCAAGACGCCGCCGCCGACCGCGGCTGACCACCGGCAGCACGCCGCCGGGCGCATCGGCCGCCCCGAGGACATCGCCGGGTTGGTGATGTATCTGTGCAGTCCGGAGGCGGCTTTCATCGACGGTGAAGGCATCGTCATCGACGGCGGAATGTCCCGGCAGATGATTTATCACGGCGATGAAGGCTGGTCATTCACCCCGCCGGCCTGAGGCCGCGCCTTCCGGGTTGGCAGCGGTTTTTCCTCCGCGTGCCAGGCAGTCAAGAGAGCACAATTCACGAGAACAAGGCGCCATTCATGAAAATCATTCGTTTCCGTCACGGCGGACAATCGCACTACGGGGTTTTGGAAGGCGAACGCGTAACGGCGCTGGCCGGCGATATTTTCGTCGAGAAGCGCGTCACCGCGACGCGTTATAATCTGGCCGAAGTCACTCTGCTGGCGCCGGTGCAGCCGCCGTCGATTCTTTGCATTGGCAAGAATTACAAGGCTCACATCGAAGAGTTCAAGTCGCAAGTGCCGCCGTCGCCGATTCTGTTCATCAAGGCCGCGAACAGCCTGCATGATCCCGGGGCGCCGGTGCCGCTGCCAGCCCCGGAGTTGACGACCCAGATCGACTATGAGGCGGAATTGGCCATCGTCATTGGCCGCACGGCCAAGAACGTCTCCGCAGAAAAAGCCCTGGACTATGTTTTCGGCTATACTTGTGCCAACGACGTCACGGCCCGCGACTGGCAGGCCCAGGACGGCCAGTGGGCGCGCGGCAAGTCGCTCGACGGCTTCTGCCCGATCGGCCCCTGGATCGAGACCGAATTGAACCCGGCCGACCTGCGCGTCGAGGGCCGTTTGAATGGCGTGGTCATGCAGAGCTCGCGGACGTCCATGCTGATTTTTCCGGTGCCGTATCTGATCAGCTACCTGTCCCGGGGCATGACCCTGCTGCCGGGAACCGTGCTCCTGACCGGTACCCCCTCCGGCTGCGGCTTTGCCCGGACGCCGCCCGTCTTCCTGCGTCATGGCGACGTCTATGAAGTCGATGTCGAAGGCATCGGCGCCTTGCAGAACAGTTTCTACCTGCCGGGAAAAGCCTGAACAGGCGCCTGGGCGGAACGCGGCGCCCCGGCAATCGGTCAGCGATTGAGAATTGAGCGATAGAGGAGTCAACGCTTGAGCGCCTCAGGGCCTGAGGCGCCACCTTGGCGCGCCATGCCAAGGCATTTCCGGTCGGGCGATTGCAAACGCCCACCCGTTGATTACGTTAATGGGCATGTTCGCGTTTGAGCTGCCGCCGTTATGGCCGGCCGCCGCTGTCATGTCTTGTTATATAGGAGAATCACCATGGTACATGTCGTCGCCAGAATGGAAATCAAAAAAGGCCAGCTGGAGAAGATGCT
>JAKLHU010000538.1 GCA_022709995.1 Verrucomicrobiota bacterium
ACGCCGCCGGCGATGACTGTCTTGAACAGCGCGGCGAGGGTCTGGGCGGCCCAGACGGTTCCGTCCTGCTCCGGGGCCCGGATCGTCACCTGGCTGCCCTGAATCGTCAATTCATAATATTCCCGGCGATTGGCCGCGGGGACATCGCTGAGGTCGAACGCCGACGCATCCTCGACTTTGGCCTCGATCACATAGGTCTTTTTATTAGCCACCACCCGCACCCCGACATCTGTCAAGACGGAACGGACGGCTTTGCGCTGCAAGGGCGACACATTGCTGGTGGACAACCGGACGTCGATGGATAGGCTGCTGTCGCCCCCGGTCAAGCATATCTTCTTCGGTTGCGGAACAAGTTCGGGAATCGTCGAATGGCTGGCGGCCATGTTTGCCTCCTTGTTGGCAAATCCGGAAATGCTGCTTTTGCGCAGGTCTTCCAACAACGGCCGTCACCAACTTTTCCCAAGTGCGACAACGTCCTCCGGCAGTTGCGGAACCTTACATAACTTACTACACATCAAAAAAAAAGCAACGTCAGTCCGGCTTTTTTACGGCCTTTCCCACGTCCAAAAGAATGCTCCCAACCACCTTGCCGGCAAAGAGTTAACCGCGCCTTCTGGAAAAAATCGCGATTTTCCCGGAGCGATGTTCCGGGCGCATCTCCGCACTGGCGCCTGGCCCCCCCGGCCTATCGTCCATTGTCCACTGGCGCCACCGCTGGCTGTCGGCAAGCGGTCAGCCCCTGAACACTGGGCACCTGAGGAGTCAACGCCGGGGCGCTTCAGGGCCTGAGGCGTCACCTTGGCGCACGAGGAGTCAACGCCGGGGCGCCTCAAGGCTGAGGCTCCACCTTGGCGCACGGGAGTCAACGCCGAGGCGCCTCAGGGCTGAGGCTCCACCTTGGCGCGCGAGGAGTCAACGCCTGGGCGCCTCAGGCCACTACCGCCGCCAGATGCAAGGACTCCTATGTTACATGGCCGGATAACCGGGGAATTGGGAGCAGTCTAAAGCCTGAACACCATACGCCACCGCCCACCCACGGAGCCTGTAACCTGCAAATTGTCCCAGCGGAGCGCCGGGTTGTACACTGACCGATTACGGCTGTCGGCGGTCGGCTCCTCCACCCAATGGTTTCCGTTCTCCGGGGTGCATGTCGGCGGCGGCCGGGTTATAGTATAGTGGCTGCCGGCATGGGTGCCGGGGGTCGTTGTTTCTGTTCACCAGTCTTTTCCGCAGGTGGTGCGATGTCTTGTTCCAGAACGTATGAGCTGGGTCGCTATGATCTGGCCGCCTTTATGTCGTTTGCGTGTTATGCCGGCTGTTCGGTCATCATTCCGTTGAGTCTGGTGCAAATGGCGCGCGACCTTGGCTTTGCGCTGGAGTCCGGCGGCATGGCCGCCGGCGGGGCGTTGCAGGGCATCCGCAGCGTCGCCATGGTGGCGGCCATGGCCGGCTGCGGCTTTGCGGCCGGCCGCTACGGCATGCGGCGGCTGATGGGCGCGGCCATGCTTTGCATGGGCACGGGAATCGCTCTGACGGCCTTTTCGCCCAGTTATCTGTTCCTGTTGCCGCTGCTGATGCTGGCCGGGCTGGGCGAAGGCCTGATCGAGGGCATCGCCACGCCGTTTGTGCAAGCCCTGCATCCCCGGGAAAGCGGCCGCTACGTCAACACCGCCCACAGCTTCTGGTCCGTGGGGCTGTTTGTCTTTGTCCTGGCCGGCGGGGCGCTGCTGGGCCGCCAGATTTCCTGGCGCGTCGTCCTCGGCGTCACCGGCCTGCTGACGCTCGTCCCGGCCCTGCTTTTCCTGTGGCGGGAGCATCCGGACAAGAGATATCCGGAAGAAAAACAAACCGCTTCCGCGGCCGTCGTCTGGCAACGGGTCGCCGCGATTGCCCGGACGCCGAAGTTCTGGTGCTTCTTCGTGGTGATGTTTCTGAACGGAGGCAGTGAATTCTGCCTCACTTTTTGGGCGGCCAGCTTCATCCAGTTGAATTTCCAAGCCTCGGCCTGGGCCGGCGGCATCGGGACGGCGCTGCTGGCGGCCGGCATGTACAGCTATGCCAATCAGAAAATCGGGGCATGCCAGGCATCCATGATGCTGGCGCTCGTGCCCGGTGTTTCCGCAATCGGTGCCTATTTCATCCTTGATGAGGCGCTCGGTGTTCGTGTCGTGCT
>JAKLHU010000539.1 GCA_022709995.1 Verrucomicrobiota bacterium
CGGAAAGCACAACCCAAGAGCATGTTTTTTGTCACGAGTCAGTTTAGCCGTTTGCGCGTCGTCGGAGCCCTGGTGCTGCTGTTGGCGTTTGTTTGCGCTTATGGCATGCCGGTTTCGCTTCACTTGGAATGGCATCATGATGATGCTCCCGGCCAGGAACAAGGCGGCTGGTCACTGCATTTTGAAAATGCGGCGGTCCTGGACGCCATGGCCAGCGGCTCCAGGTACGGTCTTTGCCACGACTGCACCGACCTTCACGAGTGCTGCCGCAGTGACGGTGACCACGATCCCTGGTGGCGCCAGGTTATCAACCGGGCCGCCGGCGGCAAAGCCAAGGCTTTTCCCCTGGCCACGCGAAGACCGGCGGCCTTGACTGCCATGAAGACGGCAGGCGTCTTCCGGCCGCCCTGGCCGCCATTGGCCGACCGCTTGAGGTTGGCGGAATTCCTCCAAACTTTGCGCTCCGTTGTCATTCTCTGTTGAAGCTTGCCATGATGAGTCCCGGCCCCGGCCTGTAGGCCGTCGGCGAAAACCGCCGCATCCGCAAACCGGATGCCCGGCATGGCATATTTTCAATGGAGAAACAGATGAGAACTGACATATGGTTCGCCGTTGCCATTTGGCTTCTGGCGGCACCCGGCTGGACGTCGACAAGTCACGCCCAGGCCAGATCAGCAATCCCGGAAGACGGCGCTGCGCCGGTACAGGCCGCGTCGGCTGACCGTTCGTCGCCACCGGTCGTGCTGACCCTTGATCTGCAAGCGGCACTTCGCCTGGCCTTGCAAAACACCCTTGAATTGACGGCGGCTGAATACGAAATCGAAGCCCGCCAGGGCGCGTTGCGGCAGGCCGCCGTCGGATCCGCCATGTCCGTTTTTGCGGAAGTGGAGGAGATTTCCAGCCGCGGTGGCAGGCAGGCCATTGAAACCAGTGTCGGCCTGAGCCGCGAAATCCGCCTGGGCGATAAAAGAGAAAAAGGGCGGCATGCCGCCCGCCTTGACGTCGAGGCGGCAGGTTTGCTGAAAGCTGCGCAGCAAGTGGACGTCTTCCGCACCGTCCAAGAACGCTATCTGGATGTTCTGCTGCAGCAGAAAGCCATTGCCAGCCAGGAGAAGCGGCTGGCCCTGCACCTGGCGGTCCGCACCGCTCTGGAACAGCAGGTCGCCGTCGGCGATCTGCTGCCGTCGGGGCTGAGCCAATGTCTTCTTGACGGCGCCGTCATCCGGCAAGGCCTGGCGCAGATGCGGCGTGAGCATCGCCTGGCCTGCAACCGCCTCGCGGAAACCTGGGGGCAGTTTCCGGCGTCGTTTGCGCTTGTCGCCGATGATGTCCCGGATGAAGTGCCGGCCACTTCGGAAGAACAGCTGCAAAGCCTGGAGCAGACCCCCGCTTGGGCGCTTCTGGACCTCCAGGTGAAACAAGCGGAAGCTGAAGTCCAGGTGGTCATTAGCCAAGCCAAACCGGACATTGACCTTGAAGGCGGCGTTAAATTCAGCCGCGAGGATGATGATTTGTCCTTTTTTGTCGGCTTGTCCATGCCGGTAGCCACGGGTCGCCGGCAGCGTGGCGCTCAGATAGAAGCGGAGGCGCGTCTGGCCAAAGCCCGCAGCGAACAGCTGGCCGGGCAGCGCCGGTTGCGCCTCGAACTGCACGCCGCCCGGGAGCAGCTGCGGAATGCGGAGGAATCCCTGGCCGAAGTCGAGATCGAAGTCCTTCCGGAAGCCGAGCGGGTTCTGACGATCGTATCAGCGGCGTTGACCAAGGGCGAAGCCGTCATCCATGATCTATATAACGCCCAGGCCGTCGCGATGGAACAGCTCCAGGCGCACATGGTCCGGCAGGAAGCGTGGCATCGCGCGCGACTTGCCCTCAGTGCTCTTCTGCTCCCGTCCGACTTGTCAGCATTAACGGCCAGCGGCCAAGCAATGAGGAATCCATGACTATGAAGAAGATAAACCTCCCGATCCTGATGTGCTTAGGCGGCCTGCTGGCCTGGCTGGCTGCCGGCTGCGGAGACGTCCGTGGCGCGCGCCCCGGCCAAAACCAATCGGCGGAAGCCGGCCACCAGCATGGCAGCGACTGCGCCACCGAGCTGCAGAAAAAACCGAAACTGACCCCGGCGTCGCCTGAGGCCGGAAAACAGCCGAAGGTCGGCGAAGACACCCGT
>JAKLHU010000054.1 GCA_022709995.1 Verrucomicrobiota bacterium
GATGTGCCGGTGCTGTCGGTGACCAAAGGTCTGCTGGGACAGGCGGACGGCGCGCTGACGACATATCCGCACTATCTGGAAACCCGGCTGCCGGCGTCAAAACAGGGACGGATCCTGTTCAACGCCGTTGGCGGCCCGTGTACATCCTATGAATTGATGGACCGCCACCAGACCATGGTATATTTCTGCGGCCGCGACCCTGCCTGTCTTGCCTGGCTGCGGAAATTGTTGGCGACCGACTACTATCACGTCACCACCAGCACGGACGTCATCGGCGTCGAAGCCTGCGTCGCCTTGAAGAACGCGTACGCCGTCGGCGTGTCGCTGGCCATCGGCATGGCGGAGCGCATCGACGGGCCGGACGCATACATGTACAATCCGCAGGCGGCGTTGTTTGGACAGAGCCTGCGGGAAATGACCCGGCTGGTGCGTCTTCTCGGCGGTGACTCCAACCTGGTCGCCGGCATTCCCGGCGCCGGCGATCTGTACGTGACGATTTTTGGCGGGCGGACGCGTCGTCTCGGCTATCTGCTCGGCAAGGGTCTGACGTACCCGGAGGCCCGCGCGCAGCTGCAGGGCGTGACGCTGGAGTCCGTGGTCATCATCTCCCGCGTGGCCGCCGCCCTGCGGGCCAGGTCCGCCGCCGGCGTTGTCGACGTGGCCGACTTCCCGCTCTTGATGCTCCTGGACCGGGTCGTCAACGACGGCGCCCCGGCCGAGATTCCATGGCGGGATTTCCGGTAGGCCGGGCGCCGCGGCAGGATGCCGCCTGGAGTTTGGCAAAAGTCCGGAGTGCAGCGACCGGGTTTGGTCTGGCTCGCCGTACTTACCCAGGAAAGGCAATTTTCCAGGATGCTGAAATGGCCGATTCGCCGAGCCGGGCGTTGGGCGAAAAAACGCTTTGGCACCCCAGGGCCTGGGGCGCCTACTTGGGAGTGCCGAACCGCATTTCCGCGGGATTGCCAAACTGCAGGCGGCAGGATGCCGCTCAACATGATGTTTGTTGTGTGCCATTGTCATCCTTGGCCACGCGGTTGGCGCGTTGGCGCGTTTTTCGGGGGGACGCTGTTTTTTGGGTTCTTGCCATTTCCATGATATGCAAAGGAGTTTAGGACGGTGAAGAGAAGACATGGTTTTACGTTGATTGAGCTTCTGGTGGTCATTGCGATTATCGCGATTCTGGCGGCGATGCTGTTGCCGGCCTTGGGCAAGGCCCGCAGTCTGGCGCGCCGGACTACGTGCGTGAACAACTTGAAGCAGATCGGTTTGAACCACGCCATGTATGTCAGCGACTATGACGACTGGCTACCGGACGCGTACAAGCTGGACGGCACCCTCGCGGCCAACTGCTCTGGCTGGTATTATTTCATCAATCGCAATGACACGTGGGTCGGTCTGGGCAAGGTGTTTGCATACGCCAACAGCATCTCCAGCCGCGACGCCGCCCATTCGAAAAACAACGGCCGGGACAAGCTCTGGTACTGCGAGGTGGCGCAAAGCAGCGACGTTTGGCAGGCGATGCTGGCCGGGGTCAATTACGACTGGGGCGTGAACGGCGACAATCTCTACAGCACCTACACCTACTTCAGCCCCTACGAAGCCAAGACCAACTACAACTACTATGTCAACACGACGGCGTTGAAGAATGGCTCTCCGCGCGGGCAGTACCTGAAGAATTCCGGCCTGCTGAGTCATTTTGCCGCGGGCGGCGCACCGGTCGCGAAGTGCGGCAGCGCGCGTGCGACGGCGCCCTGCAACAACACGCACCGCAACGGCGCGGTCAACGAAGAGTCGCCGACCTTGCGCATTGACGGTTCCGTATCGGTCTTTTCCTTTCATCCCGGCATGGCGGCGCCCATTCGGGACAAGCACGCGATCGGGATGTGGTACTACAATATGCTGCAGTAAGCGGGGGAGGGGAGCGGCCGGACTCGCTGGTCGGAACCGTAAAATGGGCCGCCGGCATTGATTATTTCCGGTCAAGGATATATAGTTTTGCAATTTATTGACGGAGTGCGGGCAGTCTGCGGCTGGATGAGCGCCAGGGCGCTTTTCAGTCCAGCGGTGCGTAAAAGCGGAAACTGACAACCAGGAGGTCATTTTATGTTGCTCTGGAGGCAGGCAGTCGTTTTGGTGGCGGCCGTGGTGACGCCGGCGGTTTGGGCGCAGACCGTCAAGGTCACTGACTTCAAGCCGGATCGCGTCGATGCGACGGCGGCTTTGCAGGCCGCGATTGACTCGGGGGCCAAGGTCGTTCTGGTTGACGACCCCGGCTTCGAGTACCTGGTCGAGACCATCACCTTCAAGGGCGACCAGGAAGTCGTCTTCCAGAACAACGTCCGCGTCCGCGCCATGCCGGGCAAATTTCTGGCCCAGGGGGCCACGTTGTTCCGGATCCACAATGTCAAGAACCTGGTCGTCCGCGGCGAGGGCAATGCCGAGTTGACGATGAACAAGGCCGACTACCAGGACGCGACGCGTTATCAGCCGGCCGAATGGCGCCACACCCTTTCGATGCGCGGCAGCGACCAGGTGGTGATCCGCGACCTGACGTTGTCCAACAGCGGCGGGGACGGCATCTACTTTGGCGCGCCCGGCTGCACGAACGTCCGCCTGGAAAACCTCGTCATCACCGACCATCACCGGCAGGGCATCAGCGTCATCAGCGCCGAAAACCTGCTGATCAAGCACTGCAAGCTGATCAACACGTCCGGGACCCCGCCGGCCGCGGGAATCGACTTCGAGCCGAACCAGGCGCGTGAATTCGCCGTCAACTGCGTGTTGGAGGACTGTGACATTTACGGCAACCAGTCCTACGCCGTGCATTTTGCGATTCCGAAGACCCTGGAACGGCCCATTTCCATTGTCATGCGCGATTGCCGGATATATGACAATGGCGGCGGGGTTCATTTCAACGCCGGCGGCGGCTATGACGAAGAGCCTTTGCAAGGCACGATCGACTTGATTCGCTGCACGATTTCGACGCCCCAACACAGCGCCGTCACCTTTTATTCGCATCGGGTCGGCGGGGTGCAGGTCCGTTTCCAAGATTGCGTGATCGACAACCGGGCCTATCCGCGCGCGCCTTTCATGATGGCAACGAAACATTTGGCCGACATCGGCGGGATTGATCTTGGCAAGATGGTGGTTCTGCAGGCTCTGGACCGGCCGGTGTTCCTGATTCCGGAGCTTGGCGCCGCCGGTCTGCAGCCGATCGGCGGCTCGCTGACGGTCCGCGGGGACGACGGCCAGGAGCAGGCCTATGACCTGGCCGCCTTGGTGGCGCGCTATCCCGGTCTGCCGGCGATGCGCCGGTTTGCGTCGGCGCCGCTTGACCTGGCGTCTTTGCGCCCGGCCCCCGGCGCCATCGGCAAGGCGGCGAATCCCGTCCTGATCCGGCGGGTCGGCAAGTTTGTGCAATATGCGACGGCCGGCCAGACGATCGATATCACCTTCCTGGCCGCATGGGCGCGCGGTTCCGTCAAATTCCCGGTCAAGGTCTTCAGTCCGTCCGGGAAGCAGGTCAAGGAGGTGAAGGTTGAGATCAAGCAGGAGGGCGGTGAGTATGTGCTGCCCCTGGTCGCGGCGGAGACCGGCGTGTATACTTTGGAGTTTGCCACTGGCGCCGGCATCAAGGTCATGTCGCCGGCGCCCGGGCAAGGTTTTCTGACGACAGGCAAGGGTCTGAGCATGTTTCGCTGCAACAGCGACCTTTATTTCAATGTCCCGGCTGATCTGCGTGCCGTGACGGTCGAAGTCATCGCCGAAGTCGGCGAATCGCTGGCGGTTGAGCTCTATGACGAGGCCGGGGTCGTGCGTGCCAGCCAGGACAGCTTCGTCGGCACCAAGTATCTGACCGTTTCCCGCGAGCCGTCGGCGAAGACGGAATTGTGGCGGTTGAAGTTGTTCAAGGTAGTTGAAGACCATTATATCCGGCTGGGGGCGCCCTTGCCGCCGATCGTGTTCACGGATCCCGCCAACCGGCTGATTCTGGAGTGAAGATGTGTCTGCCCGGCCGGTTGCGTGTACAACCAGCCGGGATGGACAGCCGCGGCGACGTCAGCGAGAAGACCTCGAATGGACATGCTATGAAGAAAAGCAAAGCAATCGTGGGGACATGGCAGCGGATGATGCGTCCGTGGCTGCTTTCGGGCGTGGCGCTGCTGCTGGCGCCGGCCTCGACGGCTTCGGCTCAAACCGCGACGACCGCCGCGACGACCGCCGCGACGATCGCCGCGGCCGCGGCGCCAGCCGAAAAAGAACCTTTTTTCCCGGCTTTGGAAGAATACGAAAAACGGGGGAAAGTCCTCCTGATCAGGGAGAAAATGCTGTTTGAAATCACGGCCAGGGACGAACGGGTGAAAAAGCTCGACGCGATGGCGGTGTCTTTCCAAACCATTCGGCGGCTGACGGACGGCGACCAGCAGCTGACTCAGTATCTTCAGCTGCGCCGACGCGTTCTGGAAGCCATCGACGAAATCAGCGATGCGAACAACCGGCAGGTGGAATTGGCCGCCATGGTAGACACCGCCATGACGGCCGGCGGTCTGCTGCCGCAGGTGTCGACCTACCTGCAGGATGTGCGCCGGCAGCTGCTTGACCTGGGAGTGCAGCAGCAGACTGCCGAAAAACGCTTGCAGGCTTCGCACCAGACCATCAAGACCGCGATTCAGAATATCCCGCCCCCGGCTGTCTTTGTCAGCAAGACCGGCATTGAAATGCGCCTGGTCGGCACCGGACGGGAGATGTTCTATGTCAGCAGCCGGCCTATCCCCGGCGCCAGCTTCCAAGCGCTCCGAGCCGCTCAGGCCGCCGCCCCGGCCCCGGCGGCTCCGGATGCCACTGCCCAGGCCGCCGCCCCGGCCCCGGCCCCGGCCCCGGCCCCGGCAGGGACTGCTCTGGCGGCTCCGGCGGGTGGCGTTCCGGTCGGCGATTCATCCTCGGCCGGGGACATTTCTTTGGTGGAAGCGGTGAATTTCACTCGTTGGCTGAGTGAGCAGGAAGGCGTCGGCTACCGTTTGCCGGAGGTGGCGGAAGTGACGATTTTGCACCGGGCCGGCGTCTTGCCGGACAGCGCGGTGTGGACGTTGACGCCCTGGCGTCCGGCCGATGATCTTGAATTTGGCCGGATGTGCGATCGTTTCGGGGTGAAGTTGTATCATGTCTGGGATCCTCGGCGTATTTTTGGCGGGGAGATTTTTTGGGGCGAATTGCCGGAGGCCCGTTATCCCGGCCTGGGATTTCTGGTCGTCACTTCGGCTCAGACGGGCTGGCTTGACCGTTGGAATCGAATCAACGCGCAGTTGTGATGAAAGCCGCCGGGAGGCGGCGTTTCCGGGGGCGGGAGAACGCTTCCGGCACAAACGAAGACGGCAAGACGGCGGCGGCCATGGATATCCCCCGTGTCGAGGGGAGCAAAGATGGGGAATGCACTGATGTCGAAAAGAACATCGCTGTTGTTGGCTCTGCTGGGCCTTTTTGTGGGCGTCATGTGCTGCTTTGGCCAGGACGGTGCGGCCGACCGCCCGCGCCGGCGCGGGCGGTTGCTCCGCACGGAAGTGCGCAAGACGGAGCGCCAGGATGGCTTTGAGTGCCGGATGCTTCCGACGTCAGGGTCGTTTCCGTTTCTGCAGATCACGCGCAAGACGCTGCTGACCCATCATGAAGTCCAGATTTTCGAGGTGGTCAGGGAAGTCGCCCGGCAAAACAAGGGCGACGGCATCACCATCCGCGGAACCGTTGATTACGAGGTCATCCCCGGCGAAGTTCTGGAAGGGGAGTGGACGACCCGGGAGGAATTGGTGGACAACGGGCCGTTTGCCGAAACCGATTTCGAAATCTTTGGGCAGCGTTGGCGAACCGACCGGGATGGGCAGATCGTGGACACCGCCCAGGTGCTGGTCCGGGCCTTTGACGATCTGCGCACCATGACTGTTGAGCTCACCATCACGCATGCGACCTTGGGCGTCAAAAAAATGACCGTTTCCCGCAATCTGCTCCGGCGCGCGGAAAGTGTCGGCGCCGACCGAGGTGCGTCCTATGATCTGCTGGAGGTGCTTGGCCTGGACTTTTTGCAGCATCGACTCCCGGGCCGCGATGGTTTGACGATGGAGGTGTCAGCGCCGGCGGCTGCTTCTGCCGGCGACGTCGTGAAGATCACCGTGACGGCCAGCAATGGCGGCAATCAGCAGGTCAGCACACTGCTTGGCCGCAGCTTTTCCAGGGAAACCTGGGCCAATGGCCGGATGTTCTATTTTGGCGGTTTGAAGCCGGGCGAGAAACGCAGTTTCACCCGGCTTCTGACCGTCCCGGAGGACATCAAGGCCGGGGCTTGCTTTGTCACTGTCGGCTTCTGGGACCTGCTGGGAACACTCCCCGACCAAGCCCGTAAAATCAGGATCGATTTGAAGTGACGGAGAACAACGCTGAACGGCGGCAGTTATGACCAGCCATCGCCTGACTCCTTATCTGTTCGTCCTTCCAGCGCTGGCAGTGTATGGGCTGTTCGTGGCCTTCCCAATCCTTGATTCGTTCCGCATGAGCTTCCTGCATTGGGAAAGCCCACTCCTGCCACCGGAATTCTGCGGGTTGGACAACTTCCAACAGCTTGCGACCGACCCCGTCTTCTGGCGCGCTCTGGGCCACAACCTCCTCCTGCTCGTCGGCTCCCTGCTTCTGCAATTGCCCCTGGCGGCCCTGCTGGCTTTCCTGCTTCATTATCCCACCTGGGGCCGGACGGTGCTGAGGACGGCCTTTTTTGCGCCGATGGTGATGCCGACGGCGGCAGTGGCCGTGCTTTGGCAATATGTCTACGAGCCCGGCAACGGCCTGTTGACCAGCCTGCTGCGGATGACCATCGACCAGGAGTTCAGCCATGCCTGGCTGGCCGACCCGAAGACGGCCCTGCTGTGGATTTTTGTGACCATCTGCTGGCAATACACGGGATTCCACATGGTACTGGTGATGGCCGGCTTAAGTGCGATTCCGACGGATTACTTCGAAGCCGCCCGCCTGGATGGCGCCAGCGAATGGCAGGTCTGCTGGCACGTGGCTCTGCCGGCGCTGCGACCGACCATTGCGGTGTCGGCGACGCTGTCAATCGTCGGATCATTGAAGTATTTCGATCTGGTGTATTTGATGGCCGGGGGCTTGCCGGAATCCTCGCGCGAGGTTTTGGCGACCTACATCTATCGGCTGGCGTTTGACCAGAATCAAGGTCGATACGGCTACGGCTCGGCCGTGGCCGTGCTGCTGTTTTTGGCGGCTCTGGCCATTGTCACTCCGCTTCAGGCCCGGCGGCTCCGCTGCGGCGGGGCGGAGCGCACCGCGGCCGTTGGCAGCGGGGGGAGGGCGGCATGAAAAAGTTCACCTGCCGGCGTCTCGTCCCCTTTTGCCTTCGCCATGCGGTGTTGGCCGGATTCCTGCTGGTGACGGCCTACCCGCTGGTGTGGATGGCGTTGACGGCGTTTCGAACCGAGGGGGACGCCCAGGCGCGGCCGCTGGGTCTGCCCCGGCAGTGGGTGATGACGAATTTGGCCGAGGTGGTTCGCAGCGGCGACTTCGGCAGCGCCTACGCCAACAGCCTGATGCTGTGCACCGCCGCCGTCGCCGGCGCCGTCACGCTGGCGGCTTTAGCGGCCTTTGCTTTTGCCCAGCTGCGCTTTCGCGGCAGCCACGCGTTATTTCTGCTGTTTCTTGTCGGCATGATGATTCCGGTGCATGTCACCCTGATTCCGCTCAATCGTCTGCTGGGCGTCGAAGGCCTGGGCATCAAGGGCGGTCTGACCGCGCTGGCCGGACCCTACATCGGCTTCGCCCTGCCGATCAGCATTCTGATTTTGCGAGGGGCGTTTGCGGCTCTGCCGCCTGATCTTCTCGACGCCAGCCGGGTCGACGGCTGTTCCGCCTGGGGCGTCTTCCGGCATGTGGCCCTGCCGCTGTCACGGCCGGCCCTGGCCACGGTCGTGATCTTTAATTTTCTGACCATGTGGAACGAATTCGCGTTTGCCCTCACGTTGCTTGGCCCGGGCCGCGAGACCTTGCCGCTGGCCCTGACCCAGTTCAAAGGCGAGCATGACATTCAGATCACGCTGACCAGCGCCGCCCTCGTTCTCGTCGTCATCCCGCTGATCATAGTCTATGTTTTTGCCCAAAAGCATATTATCCGCGGCCTGACAGCCGGCGCCGTCAAGGAATGACCGGAAACGCCGCCGGATAGAACCACCGATGGACACGGATGGACACGGATTATAATTCAGGGAAGAAACGCATCCGGCCATGAACAAGGTCGCATTCTGAACGACCGGAAAATGGCGGGACTTCGTGTCGGTCTCATCCGGAATGACCGAAACGCCGCGGGGAAGAACCACCGATGGGCACGGATGGACACGGATTATTATTCGCGGGCTTTCGGGGTTGCGCCAGCGCCGCGCCGGCCCGCCGAACCGGACCGGGGCGGCAGTGCCGGCGAGGTTCAGCCGCGGAAGACGTCATAGCCGGTCGTATCCACGATGCTTCCGGGACGCGACCAGGAGCAGGGGCCGACCTCGGCCGGCAGGACGCCGTCCTGGAAGGCCTTCTGAAAGCGTTCCGCCAGACCGGTCATGACCCGGACCTGCTTGCCGGGCACGCCCATCTTGTAGACGAGTCCGGCCGGGAAGTCGGCGATGACATTGTGGACGGAATCCTGGGCGGCGTTGATGCAGACGATGTGCGGTGTCGCGGTGTCGATGGTGCAGGCCATGTTTTTTTCGCCGCGGACCGTGGCGATGGCGTCCCAGTACTTCAGATTGACCTGGCCGTCCGGCGAGCCGTAGTCCTTGGTGGCGCCGTTCTTGAAGTGCGCGACCAGGTGCTTGCCGGTGAAGAAGGTGACCGTGGCCTCGTCGAATTCATAGGTGAATTCCGGCCCATACTGTTTTGACACGGCGTGGGTCGTATAGAAGAGTACTTCGACGCCGTCGGCGGTCATGATGCGCATGGCGGCGGTGTCGTAGTTGCTGATGGGGTTGGCGCGGTACAGTTCCGCCTGCACCGACCGTGGCTGCGCTGCGGCGGCCGGGCCCGGCCGGCCCAGCACAAACAGCATATTGTGCAAATAGTGGGCGCAGGCGTTGTTGGCCGGGCTGTCGAGAATCCAGTCTCCCTGG
>JAKLHU010000540.1 GCA_022709995.1 Verrucomicrobiota bacterium
CGCCCTCTGGGCCGGCGCCATCGAGACACGGTTCCGCATGGTCATCAGCAACGACTCCGGGTGCGGCGGCGGCGCTTTGCACAAGCGCAAATACGGTGAAAACCTCTCCCAGCATTTTGAGGCGCACGAAAAGAGCGGCGTTCCCGCCTGGTTTGTGCGCAAATGCCGTGACTATGTCTGGAAAGAGGAGACGATGCCGTTTGACCAGCATGAACTGCTGGCCATGGCGGCGCCTCGGCCGCTGGTCGTGGCGACGGCGACGGAAGACCACCTGGCCGACCCGAAAGGCGAATTTCTGGCCTGCGTCGAAGCTTCCAAGGTCTATCGGTTGTTCGGGTCGCCGGGGCTGCCGGCGACGACGATGCCGCCGCCCGACCAGGTGGTTTCCGGCGACGTCAGTTTTCATTACCGGACCGGCAAGCATGATCAGACGCCGTTTGACTGGGCGCATTATTTTGCTCTGGGCGACGTCTATTTGAAATGACTCTCGGCGCCGTTGCCGGTGCGCTGTCGGGGAGATGGCGCCGACCAGGAGCCGTGCCGCAGGGGCGCCAAGCCGGGCCCGGCCCGGTCAGCGCACTTCTTGGAGAGCGGCGCCGCTGGACTCTGTCGGCCCCAATGTCGCCGCTGCCGGACTGCGATCCCGGACGGCTTTCCGGCGCTCTTTGCGGCCGGGCGGCATGGCGCCGTGAAAATAGCCAGGCCGGGGTCCTGACGGCAGTGCCGGTGTTTCATTCCGTCGTCCCTGCGTCAGGCGTGGTCGTGGTCGCGTCCGCGTCCCCCCGGTTGTCGGCAATGACTTTTCGGAGTTTGGCGAGGGTTTCTGGCCGGGGCGGTTTCAGGTCGTCGGCGGCGTACGGCAAGCCGAGGCGTTCCCATTTGCCACGGGCCAGGTCATGGTAGGGCAGCAGTTCCAGTCGTTCCAGGCGCAGGTCGCGGACCAAGCCGAGCATTTTCAGCATGTCTTCGGGCCGGTCATTCAGGCCTTCGGCGACGACTTGCCGGATCCAGACTGGATGCGACGTGCGGCGGAGATGCGCCAGCATCCCAGTCAGCGCGGCAAAGGCGTTGCGGCCGGTGAGCGCTTGCCAGGCCGCGCGGTCGGCGGCCTTGATGTCCAGAATGACCAGGTCGGCCAGGTCGATGACTTCGCGGCATGCCTCATCCCAGACGCCGCCGCCGGTGTCCAGGGCGCTGTGAACGCCGAGACGGCGGCATTCGCGGAGAAGCTCGCCGCAGAATTCCGGTTGCCGGAGCGGTTCGCCGCCGGACAATGTCAGGCCGCCCCGCCGGCCAAAATACGGTTGCAGGCGCAGCAGACGGCGCACAATCTCGGCGACATCGGTGTCCTTGCCGCCGTCGGCCGTCCAGGTGTCGGGGTTGTGGCAATAGCGGCAGCGGAGCGGGCAGCCTTGCAGGAAGACCACCAGCCGCAGGCCGGGGCCGTCCAGCGCGCCCATCGTCTCATAGGAATGCACTCGTCCGGGCATGGCCGTTTCTCCCCGGGCGGGGTTGTTGTCGTCCCCGTCCCCGTTTCTGGCGTCGACTACAGGCGGTCGTGATACGTTCGGCTGAGGACTTCTTCCTGCTGCTTGCGGCTGAGCGAGTTGAAGTTGACGGCGTAGCCCGAGACGCGGATGGTCAGATTGGGGTATTTTTCCGGATGCGCCATGGCGTCGAGCAGTTTTTCCCGGTTCAGGACATTGACATTGAGGTGATGCGCCGGCTGGGAGAAATAGCCGTCGAGCAGGCTGACCAGGTTGTCGCGTTGTTCGGGCCGGCTGTGGCCAAGCGATTCCGGGACCAGGCTGAATGTGTTGGAAATGCCGTCCCGGCAGGAGTCGTAGTTGAGCTTGGTCACGGAATTGAGGGACGCCAGGGCGCCGGAGCGGTCGCGGCGATGCATGGGGTTGGCTCCCGGCGCAAAAGGTTCGCCGAGTTTGCGGCCGCAGGGCGTGCTGCCGGTCTTCTTGCCGTAGACGACATTGGAGGTGATGGTCAGGATGGACAGGGTGTGTTCCGCCTGGCGGTAGGTCGGGGTTTTGCGCAGTTCGGCAATCAGTTCGTCGCACAGGGCGGCGGCCAGGCTGTCAACCCGGTCGTCGTCATTGCCATAGGCCGGATAGTCGCCTTCGATGCTGAAGTCGGTCACCAGGCCGCGAT
>JAKLHU010000541.1 GCA_022709995.1 Verrucomicrobiota bacterium
TCGGCGCCGACTTCTTCGCCGTCGTCACCCAGATCCGCAACATCCTCGGCGCCAACGCCATCCCCCTGACCATCCCCATCGAAGAGGGCCCCGACTTCCGCGGCATCGTCGACCTGGTCAAAATGTGCCAGGTCAAATACGTCGAAGACCCCAAGGGAACCTACCCCGTTGACGAACCCCTGTCCGACGAATTGAAGAAATACGCCGAACCATGGCGCCGCAATCTGCTTGAAAGCGTCGCGGAGATGGACGAGGAACTGCTCGACAAATACTGCGCCGACGAACCGCTCGAAGAACAGGAAGTCATCGCCGCCATCCGCGCCGCCACCCGCCAGCAGAAAATCTGCCCGGTCCTCTGCGGCAGCGCCTTCCGGAACAAAGGCATCCAGCGCCTGCTGGACGCCGTCGTCGACTACCTGCCCAGCCCCGTCGACGTCCCGGCCGCGATCGGCATCCTGCCGGATGAAACCGAAGGCAGCCGCGCCCCCGCCGACGACCAGCCGACCGCCGCCCTCGCCTTCAAGGTCGTCACCGACAAGCACGTCGGCAAACTGATCTACATCCGCGTCTATTCCGGCGCGCTCAAGGCCGGCTCCTACGTCTACAACTCGACAAAAAACAAAACCCAGCGGATCGGCCGCCTGTTCCGCATGCACGCCAACCACCAGGAAAGCATCGACTGCCTGTACACCGGCGAAATCGGCGCCGCCATCGGCCTGTCCGACACCGTCACCGGCGACACCCTCTGCGGCGAAAACGCCCAGATCATCCTCGAATCAATCGACTTCCCCGCCCCCGTCATCAGCATCGCCGTCAAACCGATCAGCCAAAGCGACCGAGACAAACTGATGACCGCCCTGCTCAAACTGGCCGAGGAAGACCCGACCTTCACCGTCCGCCATGACCGCGAAACCGAGGATACGGTCATCTCCGGCATGGGCGAACTGCATCTGGACATCATCGTCGACCGCCTCAAACGAGAATTCAACGTCGGTGTCACCAGCGGCGCCCCGGAAGTCGCCTACCGGGAAACCTGCCAAAAAACCGTCGAACACGAGGAACGCTTCAAAAAGCAGAGCGGCGGTCACGGCCAATACGCGCATGTCGTCTTCAAACTCGAACCGCAGCCGGCCGGCGGCGGATTCGAATTCGTCAACGAAGTCAAAGGCGGCAACGTTCCCAAGGAATACATCCCCGCCATTGAAAAAGGCATCAAGGACGCCCTTGAGGAAGGCCCCAAGGCCGGCTACCCGGTCGTCGACCTCAAAGTCACCCTGCTGGACGGCTCGGCCCACGACGTCGACAGCTCCGAAATGTCGTTCCGAACCTGCGCCTCCATCGGCTTCAAGGCCGCTTTCCTCAAGGCCAGCCCGCAACTTCTCGAGCCGGTCATGCGCCTGACCGTGACCGCCCCGACCGATTTCGCCGGCTCGGTCACCGGCAACCTCAACAGCCGGCGCGGACGCGTCCTCGGCATCGACGCCCTGGGCGAAAAATCGCAGGTGATCAAGGCCCTGGCGCCGTTGTCCAACCTGTTCGGCTACACCAGCGAGCTGCGCAACATGACCCAGGGCCGCGCCGGCTTCAACATGCAATTCGAATTCTACGAGCCGGTGCCCCAGCACCTGGCCGAGGAAATCGTCCTGAAACGCAAGAATCGATGATCCGCCCGCCCGCCATCCTGCGGCTCGGACTGCTCCTGCTGGCCGCCTTGCCTCTCGTAGTCAAGGCGGACACGCTGGCCGGCTATGTCATCGCCGTCACCGACGGCGATACCATCCGGGTCCTCGACGCCCGCAAACAGCAGCACCGCGTGCGCCTGTTCGGCATCGACGCCCCGGAAAGCCACCAGGCCTTCGGCAGCCGGGCCCGGCAATGCCTCGCCGACCTCGCCTTCCAAAAAAACGTCACCGTCGCCTACACGGAAAAAGACCGCTACGGGCGCATCCTCGGGACCGTCTTCGTCGGCCGCCAAAACTTGAACTTGGAACTCGTCAAGGCCGGCATGGCTTGGTGGTATGAGAAATACCGAAAGGAACAATCGTCGGCTGACCAAGAGATTTATCAAGTGGCTGAACAGCAGGCACGAAGGCAGCGTATTGGATTGTGGCGGGACGAAAGTTCGATTGCGCCCTGGGATT
>JAKLHU010000542.1 GCA_022709995.1 Verrucomicrobiota bacterium
ATTCGGAACAATGTTTGGCCGGGACTACAGCGCACTCATCGAGGGCTACATGCTTGAGGATGCGGAAACCGCGATCATTGCCATGGGGTCGATCTGTGGCACAACCAAGGACGCTGTCGACGAGATGCGGGCAGCCGGAAAGAAGGTCGCCATGAAAGTCAGAGCGTCAGTCAAACGTATATGCAACAATTGCCGGGTCGTCAAACGCGCCGGCGTCGTCCGCGTCATCTGCAAAAACGCCCGCCACAAACAACGTCAGGGCTAATGCGCTGATCCGTCCCGCCCCTGTCGCCTTGACGCCTCCCCGGCCTCGGCGGACATCACAGGAATGAAGGGAAAGCCGCAAGCTTAGGAAATCAAACATGCCTAGAATTCTCGGTATTGACATTCCCAACAACAAACACACCAACATCTCGCTCACGTACATCTACGGCATCGGGGTGACCAGCGCCAACGAGATTTGCCGCCGGGCCCAGATCGACCCGATGACCAAAGCCAGTGAGCTGACCGAGGCGAACATCTCCGCCATTCTGCAGATCATCCAGGACAGCTACACGGTCGAGGGCGACCTCCGCCGCCAAATCGCCCAGAACATCCGCCGGCTGACCGCCATCAACTCCTACCGCGGCACCCGCCACCGGCGCAATCTCCCCGTCCACGGCCAGAGAACGCGCACCAACGCCCGAACCCGCAAGGGCGGCAAAAAAACCGTCGGCGCCATCCGCGACCGGTCGGAACGCAAGCAGGCCAACACGAAATAACCCTTTTCGCCGGCCGCTCGAGACGGTATTTCCACGTTGATTCCAGAGTCAAACACCCAGACAGGGAGATTATACACTCATGGCTGATGAGACCACAGATGTACAGAAGACGGAGGCTGATGCCGCGCCCGCTGCCACCCCGGAGGTGAAGCGCACGAAGAGCAAAGGCGGCCGCCAGGTGATGAGCGGCATTGTCCATGTCGACTCCACCTTCAACAACACGCGCGTGTCCATTTCCGACCAGCAAGGCAACATCCTCGCCTGGTCGACCGGCGGCAAGCTCGGCTACAAAGGCTCCCGCAAAAGCACCGCCTACGTCGCCCAGCTGATCGCCACCGACGCGGCCAAAAAGGCCATGTCCACCTACGGACTGCGCGAAGTCGAAGTCCGCATCAAGGGGCCGGGCGCCGGCCGCGAATCCGCCGTCCGCGGCATCGCCGCCGCCGGCCTCGAAATCACCTTGCTCAAAGACGTCACTCCGTTGCCCCACAATGGCTGCCGTCCTCCGAAACGCCGCCGGGTCTGATGACCGCCACCGCCACCTTGTTGATTGCGGTTTCCGCCGAAAGCTGACCACCCGCCGAGCCCGCCGCGCCGTTCCGGCCGCCCGCAGGCAAGGACAGTAAGTTTAAGGAGAACGACATGCCTGGCATAGAAGGTTTCGAGCTTCCCAATGCGTTGGTCGTCGTCGAAGCGAACGACCGTTACGCCAAGTTCATCGCCGAGCCCTGGGTCAACGGCTTCGGCCATACCCTCGGCAACGCCCTGCGCCGCGTCCTCATGTCCTCCATGGAAGGGGTCGCCGTGTCCAGCGTCAAAATCGACGGCGTCGCCCATGAATTCAGCTCCATTCAAGACGTCATGGAAGACGTCATGGAGATCATACTCAACATCAAGAAGTTGAAATTCTCCTGCGACGTCCAGCTGCCCCGCACCCTGGAGCTGTACGCCGACCGGGCCGGCGCCGTGACCGGCGCCGACATCCGCGACGACGGCATCGCCACCGTGCTCAATCCGGAACAGCTCATCTGCACGCTGGACAAGAACCGCCCGCTGCGCATGGAACTGGAAATCGACCGCGGCCGCGGCTACCGCCCGGCCGAGGACAACAAGCGCGACGACCAGCCGATCGGCACCATTCCGGTGGACTGCCTGTTCAGCCCAATCGAACGCGTCCGCTACGACGTCCAGGCCTGCCGGGTCGGTCAGCACACCGAATACGACCGTCTCGAAATGGAAGTCTGGACCGACGGCCGCATCAATCCGAAAGAGGCGGTGCACCGCGCCGCCGCCATTCTGCGCGAGCATTTGAGCGTGTTCATGGCCGGCGACCTGGCCGATGCCATCAGCGCGCCCCCGGCCGCCGTCCTCAACGA
>JAKLHU010000543.1 GCA_022709995.1 Verrucomicrobiota bacterium
GGCGAGATAGTGCACCAGGTCCGCCGCCGACTGCACGCCGGCATGGGAATCCTGCACGTTGATGACGCGCACCCGTGGGCGGTTGCGCAACAGCCCCAGCGCGGCATTGATGGAGCGGATGGCCTCGACGCTGCCGTTCCAGGAAATGACGGCGGAGCCGGATTTCCTCTTCGACGTCCAGGTCAAGCGCCTGCACGAGTACAAGCGCCAGCTGCTGCTGATCCTGTACGTGATCATGCTGTACAATCGCCTGGTCGAGAACCCCGACCAGGACCTGATGCCGCGAACATTTATCTTTTCCGGCAAGGCGGCGCCCGGCTACATTCTGGCCAAACAGGTGCTGCGCCTGATTCATAATGTCGCCGAGACGATTGCCGGCCATCCGGTGGTCAGCAAGAAGATCAAGGTGGTGTTTCTGCCGGACTACTGCGTGTCTCTGGCCGAAACGATCATCCCGGCGGCGGATGTCAGCGAGCAGATTTCCCTGGCCGGCACCGAGGCCTCCGGCACCGGCAACATGAAGCTGATGCTCAACGGCGCCCTCACCGTCGGCACCATGGACGGCGCCAATGTCGAAATCTATGACGAGGTCGGGCCGGACAACATCTTCATCTTCGGGTTGCGTTCCGAGGACGTGGCGCGGCGGCGGCCGACCTACTCGCCCTGGGAAGTCTACTTTGGCGACCAGGAAATCCAGGACGTTCTCGACACCATTCGCCAGAACGCCTTCAGCGTGCTGACGCCCGGGGTGTTCGAGCCGATCGTGCGGACGCTTCTGGACGAAGGCGACTACTACATGCTCCTGGCTGATCTGCGCGACTACGCCGACACCCAGGAACGGGTGGCGGCGCTGTATCGCGACCGCCGCGAATGGAGCCGCCGCGCGTTGCTCAATGTCGCCCGCGCCGGGAAATTTTCTTCGGACCGGACGATTGCGGAGTACGCCCGCCAGATCTGGCATTTGGATCCGGTGTCGGTGTCTCCGGACGACGCTTCGGAGTAAGGCGGTCGCCTGGAGCGGCGGCGGTCATGGGGGGCGGCTTTTTGGCGGCGTCTCAGGGGCTGGTGCCGGCATAGGTCGGGTACCAGAGGATGCTGTTGACCGACCGGTCGGGGATGGAATTGGTCCGGCGGTTGCCGACATGGCCGTCGCCGTAGGCGATGTTGGCCAGATTGTTGTGCCGGTCCAGTTCGCGGATGTGCCGGGTGTCGACTAGGCCGTAGGTATTGTACACCATGGCGCCGGCGGCCGAGGCCGGGTAGGAATTGGCGTCGGCGAAGACCATCAGCTCCGAGGGGCGTACGTGGCTGCTGACGTGCTTTCCGTAGACGGGGACGTAGCAATTATAGCCGATGGCGGATTCGCCGTGGTATTGGCCGGTGTAGACGCAGCGGGCCACGGAGTTGGAGGGGCAGTTGTAGACTTGGAATTCCGGCTGCCAGGGGTGGAAGATGGTCTGCCAGAGCTTGTAGCCGCCGCTCCAGGTGGTGCCGTTCGGCAGGGTGTAGGGCGGATGGGTGCTGCCGAAGTTGTAGCTCAATACCGTGCCGTCGTGGTCATCGGCATACATCAGCCAGCTGAGGGCCATCTGTTTTTGGTTGGACGTGCAGGCGATGGCGCGGGCCTTTTCCCGGGCCTTGGACAAAGCCGGCAGGAGCATGGCCGCCAGAATCGCGATGATGGCGATCACGACCAGCAGTTCGATCAGCGTGAACACTTGAAGATGGCGGCGGGAGAGTGCTTTTGACAAGGTCATGGGTAGTTTCCGTGTAGCTGGGAGATTTTGTATAGTCGGGGCGCCGGTCGCGGAGGGGTGCGTAAGCGGCGGGCGTTTGGAACAGCGCGTCCTCCGCCGCAGGCTATGGCTCAAGTTGCATTTTGCTCAGGAATCATGATACAATATAGCCGTGAATAAGAATTCTCAACCATGGTTAATGTGTAAAATGTTGTGACGAGTACGTGGTGTTGCCAACTGGAATCGGCGCGTTTCCCATCAGCGCCTCTCCGGCCGCTCAGCTCGCGTGGCGCTGCCAGCCCCGGGTTCTGTCGCCTGGCGGGCTTCGGACGCCTGGTTTGTTGGGCAAGCCCTCCGGGCTGCGTGTTGCCTGTGCGACGTCCAGC
>JAKLHU010000544.1 GCA_022709995.1 Verrucomicrobiota bacterium
GGCCCGGCCGATTATCTTTTTGTCATCAACGACCGGCGGACGTACGGCGACTATCTGGGTCCCTGGAAGCTGACGATGGAAAAGGGTCTGCCGAACCGCGGCACGGTGACGGTGCGGCGCGGCGACACCAAGGCGGCCTATGACCTGGTCGCGCACCGGCCGGTGCCCTTTGCCTGTAAAAAAGGCGTCACGACTCTGGACGTTGATTTTACCACGAACGACGGCCAGGTGATCCTGCTGCTTGACCACTCTCTGCCGAAGCTGGCGGCCGCCTGGGCCGCGGACAAGAAGGTCCAGGTCACCATGGACAGCGCCCGGCAGGACGCCTCGCCGGCGCTGTATCCAATCCGCATTGACGTGCTTGATCCTGCCGGCAAGGTCATGGACGGCAGCGGCCACGCCTGTGCCGTCGACGGGAAGTACCTTTTCCCCGTGGACATGGCCCTCAACGACCAGCCTGGGAACTGGAAAGTCCGGGTCACGGAACTGGCCTCCGGCCAGCAGGTCGAACTGCCGTTCACGGTTCCGTGACGCGAAGCCCGCGCCGGCGGCGTGGCGGCAACTTGGGATTTCTGGGGCCGAGGATGAGAGACGATAATCATGGAGGATGAAGATCATGTCGTGGAAAGCATTCTTGCCGGTTCTTTTGTTTGGTCTGGGAGCGGCGGCGGGCTTTGCCCAGGATGTCTCCCTCAAGCTGCCGCCGCCGCAGAAGACGGGCGGCATGCCCTTGATGGAGGCCCTCAACGCCCGCCAGTCATCGCGGAAATTCGTCAAGGACCGTCCGGTGTCGGACCAGGTCTTGAGTGATTTGCTATGGGCGACCTGGGGGTTCAATCGCGAGAACAAGCGGACGGCGCCGACCGCGGTCAACGCCCAGGAGCTGGACGTCTATGTCCTGCGCGATGACGGCGTGTGGCTGTATGACGCCAGGCTCAATTCGCTGTTGCGGGTGCACCATGAGGACGTCCGCGCCGCCACCGTCAGTGACTTGGCCCGCCAGCCGTTCGTCGCCGATGCTCCCATCACCCTGGTCTATGTGTGCGACACGACCAAGTTGTCGCCGAAGGCGAGCCGTCCGGACTGGAGTTTGATGGACACGGGTTTTCTGGCCCAGAATGCGTATTTGTATTGTGCATCGGTCGGCCTGGGCACGGTCGTCCGCGGCAGTTTTCCCCCCGCCGACTTGGCCAAGGCCATGCATTTGAAGGAAACGCAGACGGTCACGCTTTGCCAATGCATCGGCTGGCCGGCGCCTTGATGAGTTGCCGGGGCGAAGGCGGTTGACAAAGCGCCGGGCCGTGGCCGGCCCGCCCTCCGTGACACACCCCCAGAAGACGACTTTTCGCCGGCGCTGATCTCGATGCCGGCCGCCGCGGGGCGTCCGTCCCCGAACCGGTTCCCGGTCGTCAAATTGGTGTTTTTGGCGGAGGGGCGAGACGTTTCCGCGGGCGGGCTATTTTTGTCGGCGTCGCGAGGCCTGGCCGGCGGCCGGCCTTCTCCTGACGATGTTTTTCCCATCGTAACTCTTTTTCATTGATGATGTTACTGCATCGAATCAAACACTTTCACCGTCAGGTTATTCTGCGTCTGCTGCCGTTGTGGGGCCACCGGTTGGACGCGCGCAGCCAGCTTTTGGTTCTGGCCCTGCTGATCGGCGTGCTGGCGGCGCTGGCGGCGACGGTCCTGCATGGGCTGGTCGCCCTGCTGACCCGTTGGAGCCAGCTGCTGGTCGGGCCTTGGGAAGGCCGGCCCTGGTGGCAGAACGGACTGATGTTCGCGTTGCCGCTGGTCGGCCTGGCGCTGTCATTCCTCGTACAGCGTCTTCTCGGCGGCGGTCAGTACGCCAAAAGCCTCAGCCCGCTGATCTTGTCCCTGGATCGGCGGCACACGCATATCCCCCTGGTGGAGACGTTCAACCACATCCTGTCCAGCGCCTTGTCGGTCGGTTTGGGCGGTTCCGCCGGGCTGGAGGCGCCCAGCGTCCTGACCGGCGCTGCCATCGGCGCCAATTGCGGCCGGTTCTTTTATATCGATCGGATGCGTTGTAACCTGCTGGTCGGCTGTGGCGCCGCCGCCGCCATCTCCGCGATTTTTGACAGTCCGGTCGCCGGCGTTCTTT
>JAKLHU010000545.1 GCA_022709995.1 Verrucomicrobiota bacterium
CATCTACAACCTCGATGTCCTCGTCGTCCCCACCAACAAACCGTGCCTGCGCGCCGACTCCGACGACCGCATCTACAAAACCCAACGCGAAAAATACAAGGCCATCATCGACGAAATCGCCGAGTGCAACCAGCGCGGTCAGCCGGTTCTGGTCGGAACCATCTCGGTCGAGGTGTCGGAACTCCTCTCCAGAATGCTCCAGCGCCGCAATATCATCCACAACGTCCTCAATGCCAAACACCATGAAAGCGAAGCCGAAATCGTGGCCCGGGCCGGCCAGCTCTGCGCCGTGACCATCGCCACCAACATGGCTGGCCGCGGCACCGACATCAAGCTCGGCCCCGGCGTCACGGAAGCCGGCGGACTGCATGTCATCGGCAGTGAACGCCATGACGCCCGCCGCATTGACCGGCAGCTGCGCGGACGCTGCGCCCGACAAGGCGACCCGGGGTCGTCATGGTTCTACATCTCCTTGGAAGACAATTTGATGCGACTCTTCGGATCAGATCGCGTCGCCTCCATCATGGAAAAACTCGGCATGGAAGAGGGCATGGAACTGTCCCATAAACTCCTCAACCGCTCGGTCGAAAGCTCGCAACGCCGGGTCGAACAACAACATTTCTCCATCCGCAAGCGCACGCTGGAATATGACGACGTCATGAACAAGCAGCGGGCAACCATCTACGCGTTGCGCCGGAGCATCCTGCTCGGCGACAATCCGCGCGAACTGCTCATGGACTTCGTGTTCACGGCCGTCTCCGAACAAGTCGAATCCGCGTTCCTGAGCCGAAGCAAACACGAACCGGTCAGCCTGGACGAGTTCACGCATTGGCTGGCCCGTATTTTCCCCATCAGCTTCCCGCCCGCGCTGTTCACCCAAGCGGATAATCCGACCGCCTTGGCCAAAGCGGTGCTGGCGCGGGTGGAGCAGGCATATGAGTTGAAAGTGCAGCAGGAACATCCCGACGCCCTGCGTTGGCTGGAACGCTACATCATGCTCAACCCGATCGACAACCTCTACCAGGACCACCTCTACGCCATGGACGCCCTCCGGCAAGGGGTTCAGCTCCGTTCCTACGGCCAGCGCGACCCGCTGGTGGAATACAAACAGGAAGCCTACGAAATGTTCTCCGTGCTCATGGATACGGTCAAGGCCGAAATCTGCAGCAACATCTTCCGCCTCAGCACCGTCGCCAATTTCCCGGAACCGGAGCCGCCGCCGCCGAAACGGGACATCCAGACCATCCACGAAGAAGCAAGCCAGTTCACCCATATCCCCGGCCTGGACGACAAGCCGGCCCCGCCCCCGTCCGGAGTGACCATCCGCCGGCAACTGCCCAAAGTCGGGCGCAACGACCCCTGCCCCTGCGGCAGCGGCAAAAAATTCAAAAGCTGCTGCGGGCGCTGACCGCCCCGCCCGGTCGCCATCAGATCATGACCAACACCTCCCTGCACAACCACAGCACCTGGAGCGACGGCGCCGCCGACATCGGCGCCATGGCCCTCGCCGCCAAAGCCGCCGGCCTCAGCACGTTTGGCATCAGCGACCACTGGGTCATGCTCCCGGCCAACAGCCGCCTGAAGACCGAATGGAGCATCGCCCCCGACCGCCTGGACAACTATTTCCAGGAATGCCTCAACGTCAAGAAACAGGTCGAAACCGCGCAATTCACCCTCCGCATCGGCCTCGAAGTCGACTTCTTCCCCGAAAACTGGCAAGCCAACCTGGCCCGGCTGGCGAATTACCCCCTCGACTACACCATCGGCTCTATTCACTCCCTGGAAGACTTTCCCATTGACAGCTCGCCGGAACCATGGCTGCCACTCGGACAGGACGCCATCAATGACATCTGGCGCGAATACTGGCGACGACTCAAAAGCCTGGCCGAAACCAGGGCGTTCACCATCATCGGACACCTCGACCTGCCCAAGAAATTCGGTCATGCCGCCACCGCCGACCTGAGTTTCGAGATTGAAGCGGCGCTGCTGGCCATCCGCCGCTCCGGCGCCCAGCTGGAACTGAACACGGCCGGCTGGTCCAAGCCGTGCGCCGAACCCTATCCATCGCCAAGCCTTCTCAAACGCGCCCTGGCCCTTGGCATTCCCGTCGTGATCACCGC
>JAKLHU010000546.1 GCA_022709995.1 Verrucomicrobiota bacterium
CGCAGTCGCCGGCTGAAGATGGCGCGGGTGGCGGCGGTGTCCGGCACGACGTCGAACCGCCGTCTTTGCCGGCGGGCGGCATGTCGATTTTCGGGCCAGGGCGGGCCGGAAAAGGAAGGATTTCGGCGAGCCGGGCTGCAAGCAATGTCGGCGACGATTGGCAAGGGGCCTGCCCGGCCGGCCAGGGGCCGCAGGCGTCAGCATACATGTTGTCACGCCGGGCAGGCGGGAAAGCATGATATACCATACTTTGTCGGAGCTTGTCCCGCAACCAGGCAAGAGCGAGGAATGACGACAGACCAATATGTCCTTTCGTCTTTTTTGTCTCCTTCCACGTCATCCGTCCCCGGCGTCCCCTGCGCTCCATTGAAATAATGCGAAACCGCGAATCTCGGTCCGGTTGGCGGCTCTGGACGGTTACCAGGCGGGTGTGTTGACAGCGGGTCATGCTGACGGGCCGGCAAGGCAATTGTTGAAAAAGATGATTTTAGGGGTTTTATTTCGCTTGCTTTTTGTGGGGGGAGGGAATACCTTAATTGCCACGATGGTGATTTTGGCTGGGCCACATGCCGCAAGTGGCTCCAGCCTGATGATATCGACGGTGTTTCCACCAAGCCCAGGAGGTAGGACATGAAGAAGTTTCTACGTTTCACGTTGATTGAGCTTCTAGTGGTCATCGCCATCATTGCGATTCTGGCGGCGATGCTGCTGCCCGCCTTGGCCAAGGCCCGTGACAAGGCGAGGGCGATTGCCTGCGTGTCGAATCTGAAGCAGCTGGGCGTTGGCATGATCATGTACATGGATGACTACCTGCGCCTGCCGGTGAACTATGGCAACACCACCTATGTGCTTCCGAACGGCGCGACACACACCGGCTATCGCCTGTGGCCCAGTTTGATCTATGACTACATCGGCGACCTGAAGGCCTTCGACTGTCCCAGCAACGTGTTCGTCTGGACCGGCGCCTACAGCGGCAACAGCGATTTCGGCATCAACCAATTAGCCGGCGCCTTTCCGATCACGCAGTTTGCCAACCCGAGCGCCTGCATGTTCTTTGCCGAGGCCGAAGGCGTCGACTCCTACAATCTCAACAGCGGTGAAAACACCACGGGCTGGAACTTGAGCGCCATCAACGGCGAAATGATCGGCCGCCACAACGAGGGCCTGAACAACACGTACGCGGACGGTCATGTGGACTGGCTGCGGCGCATAGCCCTGCCGATTTATCCGTCCTTCGCCAGCTATGGCAAATACTGGTACCCTCCCTATACGGGATCAAATCCCTGAATTTGGCCGGCTTTGGGGAGACAAACCGGGCGGTGCCGCGGCGGCGCACAGGGAGTCGGACAGATACGGCGTAGGCGGAAGTTATCTTCACGACGCCGAAAGTTCCGGCCGGCATCAGCCGCGGCGTTTGTTTTTTGGGGAATGAAACGTTGGCGTTTCCAGGCACGGAGTGCGGCTTCGGCGGTGGCGGATTGCCGCGTTGGAGACCGTGCGGGCAGCCGCGAGCAAGATAGGGAAATGTGCGCATAGCCATGTTGTATGACGACCAGGAATGGCATGAACTGAGTGCGGAATGCCGCCGGGACACGGCCGCCATGGATTGCCTGGCGGGGCAGGCCGAGGCGGCGGCCGCCTTGCCCTTGCTTTCGGTCACCCAGAAGCGGCATGCTTTGCCACCGGAGGCCACCCGCAACGACTACGTCAGCATCGGGCCCTACTGGTGGCCGGACCCGGAACGGGCCGATGGCCTGCCGTGGATTCGGCGCGACGGCGAAGTCAATCCGCAATACCGCGAATATGACAACGAGCGGCTCAAGTTGTTCTGCAGGCGGACGGCGCTCTTGCTGCTGGCGAGCCGTGTGCTGGAACGGCCGGAGTTGGCGGCGGCGGCCGGGGCCGGGCTCCGGCACTGGTTTCTGGCGCCGGCCACGCGCATGAAACCACACTTGGAGTATGCCCAGGGCGTGCCGGGGCGCAGCCAGGGCCGGTGCTATGGCATCATTGAAGCGCGTGAGCTCATTTACGTCTTTGCCTTGCTGGCGCCGGTCGCCGCCGATACGCGACTGACCGCCGCTGAATGGACCGGGCTCCAGGAATGGGTGGTGGCGTTT
>JAKLHU010000547.1 GCA_022709995.1 Verrucomicrobiota bacterium
AGACCTGGCGGAGAACTTGGCGCTGATCGAAAGCAGCACGCCGTATGACGGCATGCACGTGCATCTGGTCGGCGAACAGACCGTCGACGGCGCCAGCAAAAAGTACAGCTCGCGCTTTCCCTTCCAGGCTGACCGCTGGCCGTATTCCGCGTTTGCCGAAAGCATCGGTTATCTGCAGGGGCTCCGGCCCAGCCGGCCGCTGGAGCTCTTCATCATGACGACGACCAGGTCCGGCCCGCACGACTGGTTCAGCGACGACTACTGGGCCCAGGTCTGTCACAACTTCGGCCTGATCGCCAAAATCGCCCGCGAAACCGGCTGCCGGGGCATCATCTTCGACGCCGAGGACTACCACGACTCCGGCCATCTCTTCGCCTATTCGCCGGACGCCGGGGCGAGCTACGACGACACGAAGACGAAAGCCCGCCAGCGCGGCCGTGAATGGATCACCGCCCTGGGCAACGCCTACCCCGACATGACGCTGTTCGCCCCCTTCTGGGTCTCCCTGGTCTACCCGTTCGGCGACAATCCCAATGCCATCGGCAACCGCTCCTGCGCCTTGTTCCCGGCCTTTCTCAACGGCGTCTATGACGCCCTCCCCCCCGGCATGACCGTCGTCGACGGCCATGAAAGCTATTTCTACCGCAGCGGCAACCGGCACCAGGTCATGCACGCCGCCGGCTACTTCCGCGCCCATTTTCGCCAGCTGATCGCGCCGGAAAACCTGAGCCGGGCCCTGGCCCAGACCCAGATGGCCGCCGCCATCTACCTCGACGCCTTCTTCCCAGCCAACCGCAACGACCCGAACAACCGCTGGGACCTCTATCCCGGCGAGGACGACGCCAGCCGCCAACGCCACCTCCGCAACGTCCTCTTCCATTGCCTGGCCGTCGCCGACGAGTATGTCTGGACCTGGGGCGAACGCATCGTCTGGTGGCCGCAAAACGCCGCCGCCGCCTTGAACCAGCGCCTGCCCGGCCTCAACGCCAGCATGCGCAGCGTCAAATCCGTCGAGGAAGCCGAGGCGGTCATCGCGGCGCTGCCGTCTTATGAGAACCTCCTGGCCAACGGCAATTTTGACGCGGCGGCCGCACCGGCGGTCCGTGACGCCGGGGGCAAGCCGCCGCCGCCGCCCGGCTGGAACGTCTGGGACGAGGAACGCGAGGCGCGGCAAGGCGCCTTCTATCTCACCCCCGGCGCCGGCTGCAACGGCTCCAGCGCCTTGACCGGCGCCGGCTTCGCCCGCGGCGGCTGCGCCATCACCAACGTCGCCGTCCAGCCCGGCGACATCCTGCTTTTGCGCGGCAAGGCCCGTTGCGAGGAAAACGCCGCCGGCGAAGTCACCGCCGCCTGGAAACGCACCGCCACCGGCGGCTGGGTCTGGGACAACTACCAGGCGCCGCTCGTCCGGGCCAGCCTGCGGGCGGTGCCGGGCTCGGAATGGCGCGAATGCAAAACCCTGATCGTCGTCCCGGAGCAAATCATGGGCCTCGGCCTGCAGCTCGGCATCGGCCGGCAACGGCCGGGACAGGACAAAATCCACTATGACGACTTCGAACTCATCCGCCTGCCGCCCTTGACGCCGGAGCCACCCCCGGCGCCGGCCCCGTGAACTGCGTTTTCACCGCCGGACGGCGTGGCGCCGCCGGGCGGCTCTTCCCTTTCCGCCGCCGCCCGGGCGGCCGGCCTTTCCCATTCATCCCCAACCGTTTTATCCGCCCATTTCTTAAACAAGGAGCAGAACCATGACTTACATCCCGGTCGGCCTGGAAATGTACTCGGTGCGCAAGGAATTCGCCGCCAACCCGTACGCCACCATGAAAGCCGTCAAGGCCATGGGCTATGAAGGCGTGGAATTCGCCGGCCCGCCAGCCTGGGGGGCGGGCTTCTACGCGGCGCTGCTGCAGGAAACCGGCCTGGTCTGCTGCGGTTGGCACACGCCCTGGGAAAGCCTCCAGCCCGAAAAAATCGCCGATACGATCCGCCTCAAGACTGGATTCGCTGAGACCGCTACCGAACTGCAGGATGTTGAGCCCCTGTGCGTCCTTGATGCGGTCGTTGCCATCGCCCAAATTGAAGGTGTAGCGGTCATCGCCGGCCTCACCCTGGAGCAGAT
>JAKLHU010000548.1 GCA_022709995.1 Verrucomicrobiota bacterium
CGCCCAGCTGCAACACCACCTGCAAGGAGAATGACCATGCGCGTGTTCACCCACCGCCCTCCCCCTGGCCGACCCGGCGGCAGCCCGGCCGGCTGGCCGCGCCGCGCCGCCGCCGCCCTGCTCCTGGCGGCCGGGCTTGGACTGACCACGACCGGCCAGGCCGCCCCCGCCGCCAAAATTATCGGCGAAGCCATTGAACAAGCCGCCAAACGCAGCGGCAAGACACTGGCTCCGGCCGCCCGCCAGGCCGCCAGCCAAACCGCCAAAAACCTGGCGACGCAATACGGCGACGATATCCTCAAAGTCGTCGCCGACGGCGGCCTGGAGACCCTGACCCAGGGCGTCAAGCACGGCGACGACTTCTGGCGCCTGGCCCGGCTCCGGCCCGCCGCCGCCCGGGCCCTGGCCCTGCATGCCGACGACCTGGTGCCTCTGGCCAAACGCCTGGGTCCCACGGTCCTGGACCTGGAGGTCAAAGCCCCCGGCATCTCCCGACGCCTTGTCGCGACTTTCGGCGACGACGCCGTCCAACGGCTGGCCCAGGCCCCGGCGGCGGACTTGCCAAAGCTGGTCGGATACGCCCAAAAGGCCGACTCCCCCGCCACCGCCAAACTGCTCCTGGACTATTATCAGAAAGCGCCCTCCGGAACCGCTTTCCTGGATCACCTGTCCTGGAAGCACATCATGAGCGGCGGCCTGTCCGCCGCCGCCGTCATCGCGGCCTTCCAGGTCAGCACCGGCGTCCGCGACGGCTTGGTGACAACCGCCGAAAACTCCCCGGAAACGTTCGCCCGCACAGTCGACCGCCTGACCGCACCGGTGCGCATTGGCCTGTATGCCCTGCTCGCGCTGTTGCTCCTGCCCCTGGCCGGATGGTCCTGGCGGCGATTCCGGCGTCACCCCCGCCAAAACGACGATACGACCGCGCCCTGAACGGCTCCTCCCACGGGGACACCGACCGGCAAAGCTCGCCGACCGGCCAATTTTCGGCCGGCCGGATGCGTTTATCCTTGCGCCTTCCCGGCCTTATCCTACGCATCGGCGCGGCAAACTGGCGCCGCCGCGGCTTCCCGGTTGCGCATTGTCTTCAACACAAAAGGTATGTCCATGCAAAAGAAAAAAACACTGCCGCTGTTCGGCCTGGCGTTCGCCATTCTGTTGACGGCAAGTCCGGCTTTCAGCCAGAACGACCAGCCGGCCATGATTGAAGAAGTCCTGTCCGGAGCGCGCCGCGAAGCGCGCGCGTCCTGGTGGGGATTTGACGCCCAGGACAGCACCGCGATCCTCCAGGCCGCCATCAACTCCAAGGTCCAGCGCCTGATCATCGACAAGATGGCGGCCGGCCCCTGGATCGCCCAGCCGCTCACTCTGGTCAGCAACCAGGAAATCGTCTTCGAGGAAGGCGCCGAACTCCAGGCCCTGCGCGGCGCCTACAAAAACCGCAACGACTCCCTGCTCAACCTGCCGTACATCGAAAACGTCACCCTCATCGGCCTGGGCACGGGCGCGACCCTGCGCATGTTCAAGGCGGATTATCACACCGACGCCTATGAAAAAGCCGAATGGCGGCACGGCATCACCATGCGCGGCACCAGGAAGATCCGCATCGAAAATCTGTCCATCATCGATTCCGGCGGCGACGGCATCTACTTAGGCGCCAGCAAAGGCCGCTATTGCACGGACACGATCATCCGCAAGGTGATCTGCGACGGCAACAACCGCCAGGGCATCAGCGTCATCGCCGCCATCAACCTGCTCATCGAAGACACCATCATGCGCAACACTTGGGGCACCGCGCCCGAGGCCGGCATCGACTTCGAACCCAACGCCGACCACGAGCCGCTCATCAACTGCGTCATGCGCAACTGCGTCACCGAAAACAATGCCGGCGATGGCTATGAATTCTACCTGCCCAACATGGACACCCAGAAATACGGCGCCACCACCATCACCCTCGAAAACTGCGTCTCCCGCGGGGACAAGCGTCGCGCCTTCGGTTTCATCACCCGCAGCCGCAAGACCCCGAAACCCGCCATGACCGGCGCCGTCGATGTCATCAACTGCACCTTTGAGACTTCCGGCAGCCCCGCCATCGCCATCGACACCAAGGC
>JAKLHU010000549.1 GCA_022709995.1 Verrucomicrobiota bacterium
TCTGCCGGCAAAGCGACAGCGTGCTGCTCGGCGCCGTCGGCGGCCCGAAATGGGACCGCCTCCCTGGCCACCTGCGGCCGGAACGGGCGCTGCTCGGCCTGCGCAAGGAACTCGGCCTGTTCGCCAACATCCGGCCCGCCCGCCTCATCCCGGTCCTCAAGGACGCCTGCCCCCTCCGCGCCGAAACCGCCGCCAAGGGCTTCCACTTCGTCATCATCCGGGAATTGACCGGGGGATTGTACTACGGCGAACGCGGCCGCCGCACCGACGCCAATGGCCAGGTCAGCGCCTTCGACACCGAAATCTACAGCGAAACCGAAATCGACCGCATCGCCCGAGTCGGCTTCGACCTGGCCCGGCGCCAGAACCGCAAGCTGTGCAGCGTCGACAAGGCCAATGTCCTGGAAAGCTCGCGCCTGTGGCGCGAACGCGTCCACAACCTGGCCTCGCAGTATCCGGAGGTGGAACTGTCCGACATGCTGGTCGACAACGCCGCCATGCAGCTGATCAAGAATCCCAGCCAGTTCGATGTGATCGTCACCGCCAACATGTTCGGCGACATTCTGTCGGACGAGGCGTCGCAGCTGACCGGCTCCATCGGCCTGCTGCCCTCGGCCTCGCTGGGCGAAGGCACGCGCGGCATGTACGAGCCCATCCACGGCTCGGCCCCGGACATCGCCGGCAAAAACCTCGCCAACCCGATCGCCACCATCTTCTCCATCGCCATGATGATGCGCATGTCCTTTAATATGGACAAGGAGGCCGCGCGCATCGAGGACGCCGTCATGCGCACCTTGGAAAAAGGGCGCCGGACCGCCGACATTCTGGACAACGGAACCCGGCCGCTGGGGACGACGCAAATGACCGACGCCATCATCGCCGAACTGAAGTAAACGACCGCCAGCAGCCGGCAGGAACAGGCGACCTCAATCCGTCCCTGCCGACCAGGCTGTCGATTCCGGCCTGGCCCAAGATGATTGGGCCGGGCTGGTCCGGACCGCGCCGGGATCCGGGCCCGCGCCAAACCCGCGCCGGGCCTGGGCCGAGCCGGCTCAAGGCGCGGTTTTCAGCATCGCCGCCGGCACCAGAAGAACGGCGTCCAGAGCCATGCCGCCGCCGCGGTTGATCAACCGGAGCGTGTTGACGCCGGCATCCAGACGGCAGGTGCGAATGGCGCCCTTGCCCCCCGGCAGCAGCCGCCAGCTCCAGTTGTCAGCCTGTGAGCTATATCCGCCCGTGCCCGGGAACAGCATTTTTGCCCATTCCGGTCCCGGCAGTTTGCCATTGACCAGGCAGTCGCGCAAGGCTTCCGCGGCGCCAGAAGCATAGCGCACGGCGATGGCGTACTCGCCGGGCGTCGCGACCTGGACATCCCACTCCAGCCAGTGGCCAAGCTCCTTTTCCCAGTAGCTGACAATGCCGCCGGAGGCGTTGACGCGGCCGCCGATGACCCGGGACGTGCCGTCGCCCTCGCGGCTGCGATCTTCCGCCTCCAGCCATAAGCCGCCGCGGCCCCGGGCCTTTTCCACCCAGGTCGGGTTGATGTGGACCAGTTTCGACAGGCGGCCGCCGGCGCCCAGGTCGGTCTCCAGCCGCAGCGTGACCTGATACTGGCCCGGCTGCACATAGCGATGGCTGATCTGTGCGCCCTCCCCGGTCGAACCGTCGCCGAAATCCCACCGCCACTGCCGGATTTCACCCGGGGCAGCGCGGCTGCCGGAGGCATCAAACTCAATAGGAGTCTCCAAGGAGTCGTCGTCCGGCCGACGATGGAAGACAAATTCCGCCCGCACCGTCGGCGCCTTGGCCTGCACCGGCAGCGCCGCCGACGGCGCCGAGACATTGCCCCAGGCATCCATGGCTTGAACACGATAATACAACTGGGATCCTGCTTCCAGGTCGAAGTCGTAATAAACCGGCTCGGCCGCGCTGCCGAGAAGATGCTCCGGGGCGGCGGGAAAATCCGCCGTCTCGCCGCGGTAGACCTGATACCGCGTCACCCCCTGCGGCGCCGTCGCCGCCGGCCAGGCGATCCTCACGATCGTCGCCCACCAGCCGTTGCGCCTGGTCGGCTACCTGCGCCAACCTCTGCCACTGCTGCCGCACCGCG
>JAKLHU010000055.1 GCA_022709995.1 Verrucomicrobiota bacterium
CACCAGATGGCCCGTCATCGCCGCCGACACCGCCATCTGCACCGTCTCCCGGTCGCGCATCTCGCCGATGAAGATGATGTCCGGATTCTGGCGCACGACATGGCGCAGCGCCGAGGCGAAATCGCGGGTGTCGCCGCCGATCTCCCGCTGCGAAATGACCGCCAGCTGGTCCTCATGCGTGAATTCAATCGGGTCCTCGATGGTGACCACGTGCTTGCGCATCGTCGTATTGATGTAATGGAGCAGACAGGCCAAAGTCGTCGTTTTGCCGGCGCCGGTCGCGCCGGTCACCAGAATCATCCCCCGCGGCGCATCCGCCAGGCGAATCACCGTCTCGGGAATCAGCAGCGCCCGAAAATCCAGGGCGCCGGACGGAATCCGCCGGATCGCCAGGCTCAGCCGCCCCCGCTGATAAGACAAGTTGATGCGGAAGCGGCCGCCGTCGTCCAGCGCCACGCCCAGGTCGAGGTCGCGCTCGCGCGCCAGGCGCTCCGCCGTTCCCGGCGGCAGATGGCGGGTCAGGAACGCCTCGACGTCACCGTCCGTCAGCACCGTCCCGCCCGGCGTCGGCAGGATTTCCCCGGCCCGGCGCAGACTGGGAACCCGGCCCACGCTCAAGAACAAGTCCGAGGCCTGCCATTCCGCCATCTGCAGACATAATGCGGCTATATCCATAAAAGACGTGCTTTCCCTTGCCCTGGCTTCCGACCCTTCGCCGCGCCGCCCCGTTTTTCGACCTCGCGCGCCACCGGCCACTTAACATATACCGCATTCATCCGGGATTCTCGCGCGAACAGCCCTTTTTCCGCAAAAAAAGACACCGGCCCATTTGCCGTTTCCAGTCCATCAATTAAGATATAGACGTGGGCACTCGCGGAATTTGCCAGGAGCACCACCCTTGGACCGGTCACCGCCTGTCGCGCTGACGGCCTTTCAACCCTCAGGAGAGCACGCATCATGGAAAAACTCAGAGTCGGAGTCGTCGGCGTCGGTTCAGTCGTCCGCGAAATCTACCAGTACCTTTACTTCCGCAGCGACTTCACCCCCATTCTTGACATTGTCGCCGTCGCCGACCCGAACGACCAGTTTCGCGAATGGTTCTGCGACACCTTCAACATTCCGCAAAAACGCCGCTACCGCGACTACAAGGAGATGTTCGCCCAGAACGAACTCGACGCGGCCCAGATCAACACCCCGGACCACATCCACGCCGCACCGACCATCGCCGCCCTCAAGGCCGGCCTGGACGTGGTCGTGCCCAAGCCGACCGCGGCCACCGTCAAAGACACCCACGCCATGATCCAGGCGTCCCGCGAAACCGGCCGCCTGCTCGGCATCGACTTCCACAAGCGCGAAGACCCGCGTTTCAAAGAAGCCGAGGCCCGCTATCAGAGCGGACGCTACGGCCGCTTCCAAGCCGGCATCTGGTACATGCTGGACAAGCTGATGGTCGCCGACCCCAACCACTCGCCCCGCTTCTTCGCGTCCCCGGACTTCGCCGAACGCAACACCCCGATCTCCTTCCTGACCGTCCACATGTGCGACGCCCTGATCAAGGTCGTCGACCTCAAACCGGTCGAAGTGCGCGCCACCGGCTTCTCCCACAAGCTGCCGTCGCTGTCACCCATCCCCGTCAAGGGCTTTGACATGGTCGACACGGAAATCGTCTTTGACAACGGCGCCGTCGCCCACATCTTCACCGGCTGGCACCTGCCCAACACCGCCCACGCCACCACCGTCCAGTCCAGCCGCATGATCTGCTCGGACGGCATGTTCGACATCGGCCTCGACACCCCCGGCCTGCATGAAATCCACCCCGACGGCATCTTCGAAGTCAACCCCCTGTTCAAAAACTTCGAAAAGGACGGCCTGGTCACCGGCTACGGCATCAGCAGCCCAGGACGCCTGTACCAGAAATTCCTGGCCGGCCGCAACGGCAAGCTGGCCCCGGAAGTGCGCGACCAGATGATGACGGCCACCGCCCTCGGGTTCTATACCTCGCTCGTCCTCGAAGGCGCCGAGGAAAGCCTCCGCAAAGGCAAGGACATCGCCGACGGCGTGACCCGCGGCATCACCGTCGACTTGAAAGCCCTCCTCGCCCGCGAACTGGGTCAGGGCGCCCTGGCCGAATACGGCTATTGACCTCAACCGGCCGGCAGTCCGCCCTCCCGACTGCCCGCCGGCCACTTGCCAGAAGCACGGACACCCGCCGGACCGGCTCCGACGGCCGCTTCCGTGCTTTTGACTGCCGACCATTCCAGTCCCAGCCCACCCGAAAAAGCCGACCCGGCCTGGCCGGCGACGCCAATTTTCCGCCCCTGTCCGAGTCCGTCCACTTTCCCCAGGCGCCCATCCATGATGACAGACCCCATCCCGCCCTTTGCCATTCTGCGTTCAGAACTGTCCACCCTGCCGCCGGAACAGCCCGTCTGGCCGGACGGCGTGCCGGAGTTGCCCCCGCCCCACGGCCACAGCCAGGGCGAACGCGACGACAGCCGCGGCGCCATTCATCTCGACCGTTTCATCAGCAACATCAGCGTGCCGGGGCTGTTCGCGTATCCGGCCGCGGCGGCCACCAACACGGGCGCCGCGGTCCTGGTCTGTCCCGGCGGCGGCTATGCCGGCGTGGCCATCGACAAGGAAGGCCACGACCTGGCGCGCTTTTTCAACAGCATCGGCGTCTCGGCGTTTGTCCTCAAGTACCGTGTCCCGGCCCCGGACGACCGACATGGCCTGCTGACCGACGCCCCGCTGCGCGACGCCCAGCGCGCCCTGCGCCTGATCCGCGCCCGGGCCAAGGACCTCGGCATCATCCCCAGCCGCGTGGGCATCATGGGCTTTTCCTCCGGCGGCCACCTGGCCGCCACCGCCTCCACCCTGTTCGACGACGCCCCGGACCGCGACCCCGTCCTGAAACAGCTTTCCGCCCGACCTGACTTCACGATTCTGGTTTATCCAGTCATCTCCATCCTCCAGGATTTCATGCACTCCGGCTCGCGCCTGCGGCTGCTCGGACCGGATCCAGACCCGGCCCGGAACAGGAGGTTTTCACCGGAAACGCAGGTCAAGGAGGACACTCCGCCCTGCCTGCTCATCCAGACCGGCGACGACTCGGTGCCCGTCCAGAACAGCATCGCGTATTACCTGGCCGCCCAGAAAGCCAAGGTCCCGGCGGAAATGCATCTGTTTGCCGCCGGCGGACACGGCTATGGCATGAAAAAACGCGGCCTGCCCATCGACTCCTGGACCGACCGCGTGCACGACTGGATCCGCAGCACGGTCCTGGCGCTCCCCTGACTTGGGCAAAGCCAAAATCGCGGCCAGACAAAAATGGACATAAAAAGGGCGAAGACCTTGGTCCGGATGACCGCCGTCTTCGCCTTGGCCGAATTTCCTCCGGCGCTCGCGTCACTTGCCCATCAATGCGCGAATGATCAGGCGCTCCAGACCCTCGTAGTCGCGCTCCGCGATGAAGCCGCCGACAACCTTGTCATCCAGCGAACGAGACACCGCCAGCAGGTCCAGGAAAATTTCCCGGCTGTTGCTCAAATGGCGGGTGCTCGCCTCCAGCTTTTGCGTCCGCATCACCTTGATGTCAAGGCCGACGGCCTCGCCATGATTGCCATAGCCGTGCCGGTCAAGAATCCTGACCTGGTTGAAAGCGCGGCGCAGATCCACCGCGCCAAACGACTTGTCCTGGTCGAATTTGAGGCCGTTCTGGTCGTTCAGATGCACCGAGAACAACTTCTTGTGCGCCAGCGCATAGCCCATTTCGTCGGACGGGTCGAGATTGGCCAGGATCGCATGCGCGCTTTCGATGTTGACACCGACCCGGGACGGGTCGCTCGTCAGCATGCCGAGGGCGATCGCATGCCCCGTGGTCGGAATGTAAGTGTGATCCATCGGCTCGTTCGGCTTCGGCTCAATGGCGATCTTGATCGTCGGGCAATACCGCAGCATCTCGTCGATGACCGCCGCAATGCGCTCGACGGCGACGGCGCTGTCCTTCGCTTCGCGGATGTACGTGCCTTCCCGTGCCAGCCACAACACAATCAGGTTGGTCCCCAGCGCCTGGGCAATGTCAATCGATTTCAGGAAACGCTCCCGCGCGAACGCCCGGCATTTCGGGCAGTTGTTCGTGAAGCCGCCGTCAATCGTGCGCGGGTCAAACCAGAGACGCGGCGCCACGAATTCGGCAAACAGGCCCTGCGCGTCCAGCTTGGCCTTCAACGCCTTCGCCGCCGCCGTGATTTCCGCCGCCGTCATCTCATTCAGATTTGGAACGGCGTCGTCGTCGTGAAACTGCACGCCATCAAAGCCAAGCTTCTTGTACATCGCCAACTTGGCGTCGAAAGCCATGGACTGACGGACATCCGGACCAAAAGGATCGGCGCCCTCGTGAATGTTCCAAGGCCCAAACGTAAACACAAACTTGCCTGCCATGTTCGCTGTTCTCCTTTGCAACCATGAAATGATTTCTGCTGGACGAGAGCGGCTTTTCCGGGAAAAGCGACCGTCGTTCGAATTACCCATACATTAACACCGGTTCGAACTTCTGCCAGTCTATGCATTGATGATAGCCCGATGAAGGTTACATTATATCCGAAAAGTTTCTTCCGCCGGCAACCGCCGTTTGCCCCGGCCGTTCGGGCCTCGGCCTTTCAAGGCGCCTGCTTCGCTCCTCAACTTCAGGACCAGCCATGTTCATTGAATTGCTCTGGCGGCAACCCGCCTTTTACCTGTCCTGGATCCTGGTGGTCGTCTTTTCCATCTGCATTCATGAATTCACCCATGCTTGGGTGGCCCACGGCCAAGGCGACGACACCGCCAGCGCCAATGGCTTCCTGAGCCTGGACCCCCGCCGGGTCATGGGCTATCAGTCGCTGATCGCACTGGCCTTGTTCGGAATCGCCTGGGGCGCCGTCCCGGTCGACCCGCGCCGGTTCCGGACCCCGGCCAGCTCCGCTCTGGTCGCCCTGGCCGGACCGCTGGCCAACGCCGGCCTGGCCGTCCTCTTCGCCGTCATCCTGACCGGCGCCGGTTTGCTTCAGAGTCATGTCCCGGAAGGCCTTTCCAACGCCCTCACTCTCTTCTGCGGCGTCGGCGTCCAGGCCAACAGCCTCCTCCTGGTCTTCAACCTCCTGCCCATCCCGATGCTCGACGGCTGGGGCGTGGCCGAAGCCATTTTCCCGCCCCTGCGGCGCCTGACCGCCGAACAGCGCGGCGCCTACAGCCTCGTCGCCATTTTGCTGATCTGGTTCTCGCCGCTCAAAAACATCGTCTTCGGACTGTCCGGCCTGTTCGGGAACATCATCATGTCCGCCATTGGCGCCATCCTGGCCCTGTTCAACCTCGCCTGACCACATCCATCCCCACGACGGCCGCCCCCCGACGGCCCCCCCCACCATGATGCTCAAGAGACTGCTCATCGCCATCCTGCCCCTAGCCGCCATCATCGCGGTCCCCCTGGTGCTGCAAAAACCAGCCGAGCAAATCGACCTGGCCGCCGACCAGCTGGTCATCGTCTCGCCCCACAACGAGGCCATCCGCTTTGAATTCGAACAATCCTTCCGGGACTACTACCGCGGCCAGACCGGCCGGGCCGTCTCCATCGACTGGCGAACCATCGGCGGCACCAGCGAAATCGCCCGCTATGTCGCCAGCGCCTTCACCGCCAACTTCCGCAACCTCTGGGTCAACGAACTCGGCAACCCCTGGTCCGACGAAGTCGCCGCCGCCTTTCTCGACCGCAAGCTGAAACCCGACCACCCGCTGTTCCCGGCCCGCAAAGCCTTTCTCGACTCCAACCTCGGCATCGGCATCGACCTGTTCTTCGGCGGCGGCCAATACGACCTCCACAAGCAGGCCGGCATGGGAACACTCGTCCCCTCCGGAGTCAAGGACCGCCACCCGGAACTGCTTGCCGGCGACCAGCCCGCCCTGGTCCGGGAAATGGGCGGCGAAACCTGGTACGACGAGCACGACCGCTATTATGGCACCTGCTTCTCATCCTTCGGCATCTGCCAGAACCTGGACCGACTCGCCGAACTCGGCTTCACAATTTCCGGCGACACCCCGCCCCTGACCGCCTGGACCGACCTCGCCGACCCGCGCCTGCTCGACCATATCGGCGTCGCCGACCCCTCCAAAAGCGGCTCCATCAACAAATGCTTCGAAATGCTCGTCCAAAAGCAGATGCGCGACACCCTCCAGCAACTCCAGCCCCGTATCGCCGCCGGCACCATGACGGAAGCGCAGGCGCTCGACCAGGGCTGGGAAGACGCCATGACCTTGATCCGGCAAATTGGCGGCAATGCCCGCTACCTGACCTTCTCAGCCGGGAAAATCCCCATCGACACCGCCGCCGGCCAAATCGCCGCCGGCATGTGCATCGACCTCTACGGGCGCTCGCAGGCGGAATGGGAGGAAAAGCACGTCGGCCGCCGGACCATCGTCTTCCACACTCCCACCGCCGCCTCCTCGGTCTCGGCCGACCCCATCGGCCTGTTCCGCGGCGCCCCCAACCGCGAACGCGCCCAGATGTTCATCGACTTCGTGCTCAGCCGCCAGGGCCAGAAGCTCTGGAACACCATCCCCGGCCGACCCGATGGCCCCCGCAAATACGCCTTGCACCGCCTCCCCATCCGCCGCGACCTGTACGGGGCCGACGACCGCCGGGACATGACCGCCCCGGAAGCCGACCCGTTCGGGCTCGCGGCCGAATTCACCTACGAGGGCGCCTGGACCGGACCGCTCTTCGACACCCTCCGCACCCTGATCCGGGTCATGGTCATTGACTGCCAGGATGAACTGCGGGCCGCCTGGAAGGCAATTGTTCGGGCTGGCGGTCCCGAGGCCGCGCCGGCCGCCCATGCCGCTTTCCGAAAACTGCCGTTCGCCCATCATGAGGCCGGGGCGGTCGCCCAAAAACTCCAGACGCCGGAATCGCAGACCGTCACCGTGCGCGAATGGACCCTCTTTTTCCGTCAACAGTACCGGCAAGCCGTGGAGCTGGCCCAATGACTGCCGCCGCCCCCCCCTCCCCAACTGGCGCCGCCCAGCGGCCGCCGCCCAAATCCTACCAGAACAGCATCCGCGACATGCTGCTGCGGGACTTTCTGCTGCTCTGTCTGGGGACGTGCTTCCATGTCTTCATCCTCTATCCCCTGGCCGCGCAGGAGGACCTGTTCACCCCGGAAGGACTCATCCCCGTCTCGCCCCGGAATCTGCTCATCGGTTACCTGGTCCTCGTCTTCGCCGGATACGTCCTGCCCTGGATGCGGTTTTTCCGCCTGATCAGAAAAGAACACCTGTCCCGAGCGGCCGCCGCCAAAACCATGCCTTCCGGCATGCTGATGAGCGGCGCCATCGCCATGATTCCCCTGCCCCTGTACCTGCTCGTTTTCCCGGTCAATCCCTATGCCAGCATGCTGGGCATCGCCAGCGCCATGCTCCAGGCCCGCCTGCTCATGCTCTCCACCCCGGCCGGCATCAACCGCGACACCCTCAAGTTCCGCCGCCTGCGCTCGTTTGACATCACGCGCGAAGGAATGCTCCAGCCGGCCACCCTGCGACAGGCCAGGCTGACCCTCGCCGGCCTCGGCGTCGTCACCCTCTATCAGGCCGGCGGTCTTCTGCTCACGGATTCCCCCATGACCGTCGCGGCGACCCTCCTGGCAGCGGGAACGCTTCTCGAAAGCCTGGTGGCGGAAGCCAAAATCCTGCGTCATTTCAAGCTGATCGCCAGCTGGAAGGCGCGCTATCTGCCGCCCGACGACCCCCGGGTCGCCGAAGCCGACCTCAAGACAATCCGCACAGCCGAATTCTGGCGGCACCTTCCCGGCAGCTTCTGGGCGACGGTCGTGCTCACCGCCGTCGTCCTGGCCGTCATCGCCCTGCCGGCGGCGCGTCATCTCGGCCTTCTCGCCCTGTTTATCCGGCAAATCGCCGCCACCGTTTTTCTCAGCAAGGGCACCCCCCACCCGCACGGCTTCTGGGACCGCCTGATCGAACGGCCCGGCCAGCTTCTGGTCACCAGCTTTCTCGGCCTGATCTTCTGCGGCGGCATCATCCTGGCGCTGCCGGTCTGCAGCGCCAGCGGCGAGAGCATCGGCATCATCAACGGCATGTTCACCGCCACCAGCGCTGTCTGTGTCACCGGCCTGACCGTCCTCGACACCGCCACCGCCTTCACCACAACCGGGCAGGCGGTCATCATGGTCCTCATCCAGCTCGGCGGCCTCGGCATCATGACCATCTCCCTGTTCGTGGTCACCATGCTCAGCCACAAGCTCGGCGTCCGCGGCGACGCCGCCATGCGCGAAATGACCGGCGAGGAGCGCAACCGGGCCGCGCAAAGGCTGCTCAAAACCATCGTCCTCGGAACCTTCGCCGTCGAAGCCGCCGGCGCCGCCATCCTCGCCAAAGTCTATTACTTCGACCTCGGCTACCCGGCCGTCGCCAGTCTCGCCCACGCCATCTTCCTCAGCGTGAGCGCCTTCTGCAACGCCGGCTTCTCCCTGCATTCCGACAACATGATGCTCTTCGTCGGCAATCCCCTCGCGCTGTTCACCGTCTCCGGGCTCATCACCCTCGGCGGCCTGAGCTTCCTCGTCATCATCGGCGTCATTCACAGACTATCCTCCCGCCGGCGTATTCCCCTTGGCTGCCATGAACGCCTCATCCTCACCATGACGGCCATCCTCACGCTGGCCGGCATGGCCCTGTTCCTGCTTTTCGACCGCCATGCCGGCTTCCGGGACCTAGGCGTCGTCGACGCCGTCGGCAATGCCCTGTTCATATCGGTCAGCACCCGCACGGCCGGCTTCAACGCCATCGACATGACCGGCCTGACGACGGCCAGCGTCCTGGTCGCCATCATCTTCATGTTCATCGGCGCCGCACCGGGCTCCACCGGCGGCGGCGTCAAGGTCACCACGGTCGGCGTCCTCTTCCTGCTGCTGCGTTCCTGGCTGGCCGGCGAACGCGACGTCATCTACGCCAAACGCCGCATCCCTCCCCAAATCATCATG
>JAKLHU010000550.1 GCA_022709995.1 Verrucomicrobiota bacterium
GCGCGGCGCGATGCCAGACCACCTGGTAGCGGCTGGACAGTTCCTGCAGCAGGGCCGTCTGGACATCGCGCTGTTTTCTGGCCAGCAGCTGGCCGCGGGCCGCCGCGAAGACTTTTTCGTCCTTGATGTCCGGCGTTGTCGGAGGCCGGACGGCGAGCACTTTCACCACATGCCAGCCTTTGCCGGTCTGAAGCGGCTCGGGGATGAGGGCGCCGGCTTCCGGCAGCGGCTTCCGGCTCAGGACGGCTCGGGCCAGAGCGCGGTGCTCCTCGGGCCCATCGCCGCCCGTCAGCCAGCCGGCGATTTCGCCACTGTTTTCCGCGGTCGCGGCATCTTGGGAAATGCTCTTGGCCAGCTCGGCAAACGCCGTTCCGCCCGTGATCGCCGCCACCGCCGACTGGGCCCGTTCGGTGTCCGTCACCTGGATGTGCGCCAGGCGCACGGCGGCCGGTTCCCGGAACAATTCCTGATTGGCGGCAAAAAAGTCTTTCACATCGGCTTCCGACACCTGGACGCCGCCCAGGCGCTGGCGCATGACCGCGCCGGCCAGGATGTTCCGTTCGGCCTGCTGCAGTTCCTGGCGCACGAAGTCTTCCTCGTACATCTTCCGTTCCCGGGCTTCGCGGTACAGCAGCTCCTCCTGCACGATTTGCGCCAACAGGCCTTGCAGGTTTTCCGGATTGCCCAGGTTTTTCAGCATGGCCTTTTTCTGCTCGGCGGCCGATTCCGGCGGCATTCCGGAGGCGGCAGGTTGCATGTCGATCATCTGTTCCGCCATCCGCTCCAGTTCGCCGCGCGTAATCTTCCAGGCTCCGATCTCCGCCAGGACGTCGTCGCCGGGCTGGGCGGCCGACGGCGTGACGCTGGTGCGCTCCTCGAGGCTGCGGCGCAGGCCGGCCACCTTCCCCAGCGCCATCAGGCACTCCTGGGTCCGGCGGCTGATCTCGGTCGCCAGCACGTCAACCGCCTGCAGACTCTCGGAACGGTAATAACTGGCCAGGGCCTGCTCGTACAACCGCCCATCCTGTTGAATGACGCCGATGCGATACCACAGCTTCGCCGCCTTTTCCGGGTCCGGCCGGCTGATCCGCAGGTAGTCTTGCCAGGCTTCAACGGCGGCCGCGGTCAGCCCCTGGCGTTCCAGGCGCTGCGCCAGCTCCAACTGCCGATCCTGCTCCAGCGCCGAGCCGCCCTTGCCACCGGGGGCAGTGCCGGCGGCGGGCCGGAACAGAACCGCCAGCAGCAGACCGACGACGACGACATGCAGCAGCAAAAAAAGCCAATAGCCCCTGAATTTGACAACGGCGGGGGCAGCGCCGGCGGGCGACGGCAGGGTGAAATCAAAATCAGCCATAACGACTCCTTCCGCATTGAGTTACAATCCCAATTCCAATCCCAATTCCAATTCCAATCCCACGCCCGCCGGCTGGGCGACGGACCGGGCGATGCGCGGCTGGCCGGCCACCCCGTCGGCCGCGCGGAAATCACAGCCACCCGGCCGTCAGCGCCGGGCGGGCCGGTTCACAGTAATCAGTCAGCCATTGAGAATTGTGCGATAGCGGAGTCAACGCTTGGGCGCCTCAGGGCCTGAGGCGCCGACTTGGCGCGCCTGGCCACTCGGACCGCCAGTTTCAATGGGTGACCGGTTTCAGTTCACACGCTATCGTCTTTTCTCCCGCCGACGAAAAAAATGGACGAGTTTTTTCGCATAGTTCTCGCCGGTCAATAGTTCGATCTGATCGACATCCATGCCCCGGAACGTGCTGGCCAATTGGCTGCGCTGCTGGTCTCCCAGCTGGTCGTAGTTTTTCCGGACGGCCCGGCTGCCGGTATCGACCAGCACCAACTCGCCGGTCTCGGCGTCCTCCAGTTCCAGCAGGCCGACATCCGGCAAATGCAACTCGCGCGGATCGGACACGCTGACGGCAATCACGTCGTGCCGCCGGCTCAGAACCCGCATCGGCCGGGCATAGTCCCCGCCTTGGAAATCCGACACCAGGAAGACTACGCAGCGCTTCCGGATGACGCGGCCCAGGAAGTCCAGCGCGCCGGCGATGTCATCCCCCAGGTCGTGATGGTCATCAAGGAGCGGCGCCCCGAGGGCACG